>CADBUS010000175.1 GCA_902797895.1 uncultured Bacteroidia bacterium
GCAAAATCTACGCGTGGGGATATAGAAAAAAGACTTGGACATAGTGTAGTAACTTCAGATAGGGCAATAGATTATGTTCAGCCTGTTGAGGAATTGCCTTTTCCAAAAAGGAAACGGAAGAAATAATGTTTTTATGAAATTACTTTGAGGGCATCGGGCCAATGGCTCGGTGCTCTCTTTTTTGAGTTACTTTAACCAGTGTTCGGGATTTTGTTTGGCGGTGCCCCACCAGAGTTCAAAGTGGAGTTCAGACTCGCTTCCGGAGGTATCGAGGGTGCCCACTATCTGGCCGCGCTTTATCTGCTGCCCTGCCTTCACCGCCACTTTGCCTAATTTGCAATAGAAGGTAAAATACTCTCCGTGAGATACTAATACGCAGTGGCTATAGCCTGGGATTATAATAACCTGCTTTACTGTTCCCTCAAAGATGGAGAGTACATTTGCCCCTTTTGGCGCGGCTATATTTATTCCGTTGTTGAATGGCAGCTTTACTCCTTTGAGGGTAGGATGGGGGTTTACTCCAAAGCTCTCTACTATAACTCCCTCTGTTACAGGCCAAGGGAGATTCCCCTTATTCTCTTGGAAGGAGTTGCTGAGTTTTATGCTTTGTGGAGTTTTTTCATACTCTCTTGTAGATGCACCTGTATTAGCTCCTGTTTTTGAGGAGTTTGCAGAAGAATTTGCGGTTGAGCCGGAGCTTGCGGTTGAGCCGGCCTTTTTCTTTTCTGCTGCAATAGCCGCGGCAATCATTCTCTCTATCTCTTTTGCAAGACGCCCGCTCTCTTTCTTTTTCCGCTCCAGTTCTCTTTTATATTTGTTCTGCTGTTTAGCAAGAGAGTTGGCATATTCGCGGCTTGTCTTCTCCTCCTGCCGCAGTTTCTCATACTCCTGTTTCTTCTGCTCCTGCATCTTTTCATTCTCTGATTTGAGCAGAGTGAGCTCGTTGCGCTCTTGCTCTACAACCTGCTGAGCCTCTTTGATTTGTCCGGCCTGCTGGCGGAGCGATTCTGAGTATTTTTTCAGGTAGTGCCATCTACGGTAAGATTGCTCAAAACTTTTACCGGCAATTACATATATTACCCATTGGCGGCTATCTCTGTTGCGATGGGCTCTTATTAGCATTTTGCGGTATTGGCTCTTTAGAGTATCCAGATGAGTAGCCATATCCTCAAGTTGTGCGCTCTTATCCAAAATGCTCTGCTGCTGTTCGTTTATATCCTCATCTAACTTATCTATCAGCTTTTTGCGTGTATCTGCCCTTTTTTGCAGCAACTTTATCTCATTAAGTGTCTTTTGCCGCTTTTTCTGAGTCTGTTTTAGTTGCCGATCTAAAAAGTTTATATCCTCCTGTAGCTTGCCTGCCTCCTTTTTCTTGTTCTGAATCTGCGCACTCTCTTTGCCGGAGCTTTTGCTGCCTTTAGATTGTGCGGAGGCATCATAGCTGTATAGTATGATTGCTGCAACAGATAATATGTAGAGTAACCTCTTCAAATTCAAACTATTATTTACTG
The DNA here is from genome assembly GCA_902797895.1 of uncultured Bacteroidia bacterium. Taxonomy (GTDB): domain Bacteria; phylum Bacteroidota; class Bacteroidia; order Bacteroidales; family UBA932; genus Egerieousia. The sequence continues at coordinate 1,512 of CADBUS010000175.1, forward strand.
CTCAGTTCTATGCCTCGGCTGATGGCTTTGTTCTTTATCTTTTCTATCTCCTCATCCTCTCCATTCTGTTTGGCAAGATTGAACGCTCTTTGGTAGTATATCTTTGCGAGATCTTTCTCTCCCAAATCGTAGAGTACATCTGCATAGTGCTTGAGCGTTACAACACTCTCGTTTCCACCGTATGCTACCGCTTGCTGGAAGTTCTTTCGGGCACTCTCCAAATCTCCGTTGAGATAGCATATCCAAGCGTATGTATCCAAATATGTAGATTCCCCCGGGTGGTCTTCTATCGTGATACGGCTCATACTCAGGGCTTTTTGAAGCTCTTTCTTTCTTTTGGCAGATTGGCCTGCCGCACTCCCTTCATCGTTGTAACCGGTGGCAAGATACCAGGCATAATTATTAAGTATCGGAGCATAGCGGCCATCTATTTTGAGCGCCTTATCGTAATACTTAAAGGCGGAGGCATTATCTTTTTTAAGGTGATACATATCTCCCACAGCAGAGTATATTTCAACAAGTTGCGCTTTGTCTTTCGCCCTCTTTGCATCGGCCTCCGCTGTTAGATAGGTCTCAATTGCACTGTCATATTTTTTCAGATTGTACTGTGCTATTCCTTTGAGTTGGCGCATTGCCTTAATATCCTCTCCCTCAAGCAGCACCATACTTGAATCTGCAAAACTCTCCAATCGCTCCCAGTTGCCGCGTGAATAGAGGAAAAAAGCCATATTATTTCTTATATAACTATCGCGAGGATAGTATTTAAGTATTTGGTCTAAAACATCTTGCGCCATTTGAGTGTTGTTGGAGTTGGCCATAAAGATTGCGGCTGTGATTGCAGCGGAGCTGTCTGCCGGATGGGCTTTGGCCATAGTGTAAAGGCACTCAGACATCTCCTTGCCATAGTTCTGCATATAGGCAGGATCTCTGAGCACCTGCTTTACGTGCTGCACTTTGGCATTGGCCGGAATCTCACTGTTGCCCAAAAAGGCTTTAAGATTGCCGAGATAGAGGGCCCTGTTGCCGCTCATACGGAAAAACTCCATCTTTCCGTAGAGTGCCGGCGGATAGTTTGGCTCTTGTGCAAGTGCTTTATCGTAGTAGAGCATTGCAAGTGAGTCTTTTCTGCTCTCAAGGTAGAGGTCGCCAAGATAGGACTCATAAACGGGCGAAGGGGAGATGGCCTCCGCATTCAAAAGGGTTTGGATAGCCTTCTCTCTGTTGCGTTGGGCGGAGTAAATCCTAAAGCGAGTCATAACGGAGGCATCGTTGAGCCCAAGATTCTTATCCATAATATCTGCCACAGCGAGTGCCTTGTCGAACTGAGCCCTTGGCAGATAGATATTTATAAGGGCTACATAGGAGTCGCTCTTTTGCGGGAAACGCCTTATCAAAGATTCATACTGCGTGGCGGCAGATGTGATATTGCTGTTTTGCAGATACACAGCCGCCAGAGTAGCACCATAGTAATAGTTGGTGGAATCTATTTCAACAGCTCTTTTCAGCAACTTTTCCGCCTCACTAAAGTTACTCTCTATAAGCTCAACCCTTGCGAGCATATAGTATGCGGCATCGTTATCCGGATTGTAACCAATCGCCTTTTGGCACAGCTCTTTTATACTCTTTGCATCTCTTTTATTATATGCCATCTGCGCCTCAACCATACAAGAATCGCTTTTTGCCGCAAGTAGTTGTTTCTCTCTAAGGTGTTGACTGTAAGAGGGCAAGCACCACCAAAGCAAAAGCACAAATGTGAGCAGGAGCCTATTGGAAAGCTTTTTGTTCATAATCATCATAGCAAAAATAACACTATTATTATAATCTGATTTGATTTGTTTGAAATAATCCAAAACAGATTCTAAATTTGCGTTGCTGTTGCAACCTTTTATGCATATTTTGCATCTAATGACAGAGGACAACAAAATACAGGCCAAAAGTAGCCATTATCTCGCTTTGGTGGGCAAATGCCTCAATCAAGATAGACGGGCGCAGAGAGAGCTCTATGAGATTCTCTCTGCAAAAATGTTCCCTGTATGTCTGCGCTATATGGGGGATAGAGAGAAGAGTAAAGATGTGCTTCAGGAAGGTTTTATCACTCTTTTTTCTAAACTTAAAGAGTATAGGGGAGAAGGCTCCTTTGAGGGGTGGGCAAGGCGTATTTTTGTAACGGCAGCCCTTATGGCTCTGCGCAAGAGCGATGTGCTGAGCCGGAGCGAGCCGTTGGAGCAGCAGGGCAAAACAACCGCTCGAATGGTTATAGAGCCCAAGGAGACAGCCTCGTTAGATGCAGAAACCCTTTTTGAACTGATTCTGTCAATGCCGGAAGGTTTCAGAATTGTCTTTAACCTCTATGCGGTGGAGGGCTTCTCTCACAAAGAGATAGCACAGATGTTGGGGTTGAGCGAGGGCGCAAGCAGATCCCAGTTCAGCAGGGCAAGAGGATGGTTGCAAGAGAGGCTTAAAAAGTTGAACCGTTAAAAGAGAGAGTATTGGAAAATTTGAAAGAGATATTGGACAAAAAGCTGCAAGGGGGTGATTTTATTCCTGATGGGTTAAAGTTGCAGCCGCAAGAGCAGGAGCAGATTTGGAAATCTGTTGAGAGCTCACTTGGCAGGAGAAGCAGAAGGCGCTTTTACCTTTGGAGCGCGGCCTCTGTGGCTGCGGCTGCTGCAATTATTGCAGCCCTTGTCCTACGGAATGCATCCGACTCTTCTTCTACCCCGTTCTATCCTGAAATTCAGCCTATTGAAAAAACTACACCTTTAGCGGTTTCAGCAGAGGATGGGGAGGATGCGCATATACCTGTGCTTGGCATTACAGGGGCTGCTGCAAACTCTCCTGTAAGCCGGCATAGTGTATATGAAGATGTTGTGCCGCAACCGTCGCAATCGCAGCAGCCGCTGCAAACACAGCAGCAGCAACAGCAGCCGCAGACGGAGCAGCAACAACCGCAGCAGCCGCTGCAAACACAGCCGGAGCCGCAAACCCAACAGAGAGAGCAACAAACACAACAGCCTCAGCCGCCAACAGAATCTCAGCCAAAGAGGGCATATTCAACAGCCCGGGCACAGATAGCAGATCCTTGGGGCAGCGAGCCAAGCAGCAACGGAATGGGGAGCAGGATAACCCTCTCTGCCTCATCCAAAATATCGGGAAGAGGAAAATTTGAGGACCCGTCCAACCAGTTCTTCAAGGGGATTGCCGCAAAAACAGGCCAAGTTGCGGCAGGCGCTCCTATTATAGTTGAACAGATTTCCCAGACAAGATATATTGTTCCCATTACCGCCACAGCAGCCATAAGTTACAGAATATCTGAGCGTTTTTCTATTGGTACGGGGTTAAGCTATACATATCTGCAAAGCAAATACAGAGGAACAATCAACTTTACCCCTTATACAATAAGGCAAGGTCTTCACTATGTTGGAATACCTGTAAATCTCTATTTCAATATTGCTCAAACTCCAAATATGAACTTTTATGTAAATGGTGGAGGTACTGTGGAAAAGGGAGTTAGAGCGGTCTATAATATGAAGAGCAAAAGCGGCAACTCTACAGTAACCTCATCTATAAAGGGGCTTCAATTCTCGGTAACGGCCGGTGCCGGTGCCGAGTATAGGCTTGGTAAGCAGAAAGATGTTGGCATTTACTTTGAGCCCAATGCGGTCTATTATATAAACTCTAAATTCCCTGCAAGTGTTCGTACAGACCACCCTCTCCACTTTGATGTTGAGGTTGGTGTGCGCTTTCACCTGAAATAGAGCCTATTTGCTCTTTTTTAATTGACGGGCGAGGTTGTTGGCAAATACAAAATCGTTGAGCGGGCTGCAATCTGAATCCATAATCTCTTTGTTGTTCCCCTCCCAAAGTAATTTGCCCTTGTAAATGAAGCCGATATGGTCTCCAATCTCCATAACGGAATTCATATCGTGAGTATTGATAATGGTTGTAATTTTGTACTCCCGGGTAATCTCCTGTATGAGGCGGTCTATTACTATTGATGTAGTTGGATCCAATCCGGAGTTTGGCTCGTCGCAGAACAAATACTTGGGATTTAGAGCAATAGCCCTTGCAACTCCCACTCTCTTTTGCATTCCTCCCGATAGTTGCGAGGGATAAAGCTCATCCACATTCTCTAAATTAACCCTCTTTAGGCAGAAATGTGCCCTCTCCATCTTTTGCTCGCTACTCCAATCTGTAAAGAAATCCATAGGGAAGATTACATTCTCCAATACCGTAGCAAAATCAAACAGAGCACTCTGCTGGAACAACATTCCCATCTCTTTACGGAAGAGTTTTTTCTCTGCCAAAGACATTTTTGTAAACTCGTGAGTATCATACCAA
>CADBUS010000176.1 GCA_902797895.1 uncultured Bacteroidia bacterium
AAGAGTATGAGAACGCTGGTTAGTTCTATGCCATTGGTAACTTACGATCAGATAGGTGGGGTGCTAAAGGTGAACGGAGAGGGGAATATAATAGTACTGCTTAATGGCCGCAAGAGTTTAGTTGTCAACAAATCCAATTTCAGCTATATATCGGAGTTCCTGCACGGTAAAGAGCTTCAATCCATTAGCATAGATGTCTCTCCTACAGGTGCATACGCCGGCTACTCTGCTGTAATAAATATAGTTTCAAAAGAAATTCTCTCTAATTTTTATTCAGGCTCGCTGTCTGCTTCAGCCTCAACTGAATATAAAATAGGCTCATCTGCCGGCCTAACCGTTGCAATGGGCAGACTTGCCTTAAATGCCAGTTACGGTTATGGGCGAACAAATCTGCGCCCCTATTGGAACTATACCGAGAGCCGCAATTCAGATGGCTCAGTATCTGAACATTACATAGCCTCAGACACTACAAAAAAGGTAAGGGGAAATGGTCATAATATGGGACTAAACCTAAGCTATGACATTACTCCGCAAGATATTATATTCTTCTCATCATCAGGCAGTTTTTCAGGGAGTAAAAGCGATATCAACTCATTCAGCCAAATAGATGGAAGCCGCAATTATTTCTCAAATACCAATAAAAGCGATGCAAAAAGTGGAAACGGCAGCGTAGCCTATCAGCATTTTTTTGACAAGCAGAATCAAAAGATGCTCACCCTGCAATATTCACTTGACGGCAGGGTGAATAAAAATCAATATGGTGCAACAGGAGGCCTTAACCGATTCATTAACAGGCAGCAAACTCTTTCTGCAGACTATCTTCACACCATCAACAGCTCTGCCAATTGGAATTTGCGCCTGGCTTGGTTTGCACGCAAATATGATAGCAAAAGTTCTGATTATACTTTCCTAAGCCACAATCAAGATGTGGTGCAGACAGAGCTAAATGGCTCTAAACGAGTGGGTAAATTCCGTTTTAGCGGCAAGGCTGCCTACGATTTTACAGCAGATAGAGCCGCTTTTAACAGCGGGGCCTCTCATCTTAATGATGACTATGGTTGCTTTCACTATATGGCACGAGTACAGTATTTTCCGCGCACAGGCCACACACTGACACTCTCTACAAGCCGAGATGTCTATAGGCCGGATATAAGTGTGCGCAATCCATATAGAGACGAATCTGTACCAGGAGTTGTAAGGCAGGGGAACCCCCTGCTGAGCAACGAAAAGAGTAATGGTTTACTACTCTATTATATGTATATGAGAGGCTTCAAATACTCTTTCAATTTTTCTATCTCTTACAACCACTCTTCAAACGGAGTTTTTGCCACAACCCATACTCTCGACGATGGGCGTTTGCTTTATACCTACGAAAACGGCATTAAAAACAAAAAGCTCTTTATTGGCTCCGGCCTTATGTGGAACCCTTCTGAGAAGTTTAATATAAATACCTTATTCCGAATTGGATGGAACAGCTTCGGACATCCTGAAAAAAGTTTTTCGTATATAGACTATTCTGCATATCTGAATGCCATATATAAGCCTTGGAAAGGGGGAGAGGTGATGTTGAATGCTATGATGGTGAACCCATCCATACTCTCTTCTTCTTCTGCGCAATCTACTAAAGTTCACTATATTGTAACCGGCTTTGTGCAATTCACCCAGCATTTTGGCCCGCTTATGGTCGGTTTGACTATAGACGAGCCCTGGTATAACCGCGAAAATATAATCACTGAATATGAGGCAGACGGGCGCTCTTTCTACTCCAAACAGAGCAGACCTGCCCACACCATCGGAGCTACTCTGCGCTACACTTTCGGCCGCGCAAAATCCTCTGTAAAACGCAATGCGCGCGAAGTTAGAGATAGTGACCGTACAAAGTAGGGAGTCTCGTTTAGCATAGCAAGTGAGGTTTGCACACTCCCAGCCGCAGACGTCCGCTTGTCGGCTATTCAACGATGGGAGGTTGTGCAACCGAATAGTGCGCAGGCTCATAGTTTTGTTTCAGCACATTTAGCAAACTGCTTGTCAGACGGGTAAGTTGCTCCGGAGTGATGACCATAAACGGAGGCTCAAGATATACGAGCCGCCCGAATGGCCGCACCCAGATTCCCTCCTCCACAAATCTGCGCTGCAACAAAGCCATATCCACAGGCTCAACCATCTCTATAACCCCTATTGCACCAAGCACACGCACATCATTAACTCCCTCTATATCAAGTGCAGGGGCAAGTTCTCTGCGCAACTGGCTCTCCACACTGGCCACCCTCTGCTGCCAATTGTTTGTAAGTAACTGTTTTATAGACTCTACCGCTATGGCACAGGAGAGAGGATTGCCCATAAAGGTTGGGCCGTGCATAAAGGCGTATGGAGGATTATTGCTTATGGCCTCTGCAACTTTATCTGTTGTAATTGCTGCAGAAAGAGTGAGATAACCGCCTGTTAGAGATTTGCCTATGCACATTATATCCGGCTCAATTCCGGCCCACCCACAGGCAAAAAGGCGGCCTGTTCGGCCAAAGCCTGTTGCTATCTCATCTAAAATAAGAAGCACATTATACTTATCGCACAACTTGCGTGCTTGCCTAAGATACTCCGGATGGTAAAACCACATTCCGCCTGCTCCTTGCACCACAGGCTCTAAAATAAGGGCTGCAATCTCCTCTGAATGGGCCTCAAAAATCTGCTTTAACGGCTCTATGTCTGAACTCTCCCAACTGCCCTCGCCTTCAAAGCTGTCAAAATTGTTCAAGCCCCCCATTCTGCACTTTTCTCTCGTTAGCTGAGAGTATGGGAAGCGGCAAGAGGGCTGCGGAATAAAAATGCGTTTAGGCAGCGCCTCTCCAAAAAGGGAGTGCATTCCGGTATCGGGGTCGCAAACGCTCATTGCGTTCCAGGTATCGCCGTGGTAGCCGCGCCTTATTGTTACAAAGTTGAACTTCTCCCCCCTCCAATACTGTATGGCCATCTTCATAGCCACCTCAACCGCCACACTGCCGGTATCGGCATAAAATATTTTAGTCAGCCCTTGAGGGAGTATTTTCAGAAGCTCTCTGCCAAGCTCAATGGCCGGCTTGTGGGTAAAGCCGCCAAACATTATATGGGAAAAGCTCTCCAACTGCTCTATGGCCGCTCTGTTAAGATGCTCATTATTATAGCCGTGTACGGCACACCACCAAGATGACATTCCATCTATAAGAGTAGTTTTGCGGCAGGGAGAGTTGGGGAGAGAACTATCGGGATAAATAATATCTATCTCTGCTCCGCGAGCTCCAACTACCTCATATACAGGAAGTGGCGCAGTTGCAGAGGTATAAGGGTGCCAGATATGCTCCCTGTCAAACTCCAAATCGCTGTTAAATGTTTCCAACTCTTTGCTCATTTCGGACAAAGATACATTTTTTATTACTCCAATATGTTCTACTCTTCAACCTCTCCACCTCCTCGCGGCAGTGAAAATCCACAGGAAGTTCACTTCGTTTGTTTTGGCTTGCAACTTCGCCGACAGCACCAGCTCCCATCCTTGACTAGCCGACAAGCGGATGTCT
>CADBUS010000177.1 GCA_902797895.1 uncultured Bacteroidia bacterium
GACATCCGCTTGTCGGCTAGTCAAGGATGGGAGCTGTGCTGTTTGCGAAGTTGCGACTGAAGGGCAGTGTAATACTAAAGGAAGCTGCGCGCCCATAACGCATTTATTTTAGCATATTGTAATCTTTGAAGCCGAGTACCTCTGTGGAGAGCTCCCCTATCCAGCCGGCTTTGGAGTTTACAGCGGTTTGCACCTTTACAAAATCTATATATTTGAGATTGGCCGGTTTGCCATCCCAGGTAACGGCATCGGAGAGCTTAAAATGGTTATCGGCAGCCCCCGCATTGGAGTTGGAATCATCTGAAAGCCTGTCTATAAGGCTGAAATTATCTGCATATCCCCAGCCAAAATCGCCATTTATATAGCTGTTTGGAGCAAGTTCGCTCGTTTTGGATTTTAGCAACGGGCCATAGAGGGTGTAGGTGGTGGTGCTTACCCAGGCCGGGTAGTAGTAATCTTGTTTATGGTAGGCACCAAGGTAATCTATTGTGCCTGTGGTTCCGTCTGAAGCACTCCATACTACTGCTTTGCCTGCCCCTTTTGGCTTTGTGTAGCGAATATGGAAATCTTTGGTTTCTGCCTCATAATCGCTCCCCTTTAGCTCATACCAGGTATCGTCCGGCAGACCATTTCCATTCTCATCCTGCATAACCCAAACAATGCCAGGCTCTGAGGAGTTCTTAAAGGCATTACCTGTAATGGCCAAGTTGTAGCCGCCATCGTTGAGTATGCTATGATCAAATCCTACTACAATGTAGCCTCCCCAGCCACCAAGGGAGAGATACCCCTTCTCCTCCAATCGCTTTTGAGCATAGGCGCAGGCCTGCTCCATTGTGGTGGCCGTATAACCCTCATTTATAAACTGCCCTGGCGCAGGGAGATATTCATACACCTTGTTCCAAAGGGCAGTACCTCCGCTTCTAATATAGCTTCCCTCTTTGGGGCATACATTTATTGTTATCTTTTTGGTGGCGGTGCGATAGGAGTTCTGCATCTTAACAACAAGTGTATGAGCCCCTTCTGTTGTCTCCGAACAGATATAGTAAGTTTGCGCACCTCTCTGCACCTCCACTCCGTCTAAAATCCAAATATACTCGGCATCAAAGCCGTTTTTAATCTCTCTTATGGGTATGCGAATAGAGCGCCCTGTTGAATAGTTATACACATCGCGCTCAAAGCTCCAGCTGAAAGGTATGTCGGCCGCCTGATAAACATTTACGGAGAGGGAGAGTTGCGCGGCCCCATCCTCATTTGTAACTTTAAGAGTAACAGTGTGTTTACCTATGGTAGCAGGCTTGTATTTGAAGTTTTTGGTTGTGGCGGCCTGGGCACCATCTACACTCCATATATATGAGCAACCCTGCTCGTTCTCCACAATGGGAGCAAACTCAAACTCCTCATCTTTGAGCAAGTTATAGCCTCCTGGCAGGCTCTCCATATAGATGTATGGCACAAGTTTCTCCGCTACGGTTATCTTTATCTCTATAGAGGTACTGCCGGAACGGTTTGTTACTGTGAGAGTTACATAGTAGTCTCCGGCAACGGCCGAGTTAAAGGTTAGGCTTGCGGAGGTTGAAAGCACCTTCCCCTCCATCTCCCACTTGAATGTAGCCCCCTCTGCATACTGATATGTAGGGGTTATAGTAATACTCTTGCCCACCTTTGATGTATATGTGAGCGATGGGTTATCCAGCGTTATCACAGGCTTGGGGAGTGGCGACTCCGGCACTCTTTCCGGTACACAACCAACTGTTATAAAGAGCAACAAAAAGGTGAATATAAATAACTTGCGCAAAAACATTTTCATTCTAAAGCGGTTTTAATGGTTTGGTTGTAAATGCAATATGGGCAGGCACATCACCGGTTGTAACGCTCCACTTCAGCCTGCCTGAACGGTCAAAACAGTAGAGGCTTCCCGGAGTTACATAATCCTTTGCATCTGCAATAAAAATCTCTCCGCTCTCCGGATTAAGAGCTATTCCGTATGGAGTTTTTATCTGCTTTTCCGCCCCCTCTTTTATAAAGGAGCGCGTTACAACTCTCTTTTCCTCAAGATTATATATTGCGTAATCTATTGTATTTCTGTTGGTAAGATAGTTCCATTGCGCGCTGTAGATATAGAGAGAATCTCCGCAAATTGCCATATCGGAGTTAGGAAGCAAAGGAAGGCTCTCAACGCTATCTGTATTGGAATCTATTACGTATGTCATAGAGGGAGTATTATAGTAATCTCCTCGCGATGAAACATATATATTGCCCCATCTATCTTTTGCCATTCTATGGAGATTTATTCCCACCTCTATATTTTTTATAACCTTAAAGCTATTAAGATCTATTACAGAAACTCTAACATCGTAGTTGGGAGCTTTGTATCCGCCTGAGTTTGCCACATACATCTTACTCCCCACAATAATCATCTGTTCAGGCTGATAGCCCACCACGCAACTATCCACCACCTTTAGTGTAAGGGTATCTATTTTTGCCACATAGCCCAGGCGTGAATTTGGATCCAACTCCACCGGCCCTGCGTATGAACTTACGTATGCAAATCTCTCCTTAAAGGTTATATATCTGCAATTAGGGATAGAGATTTGGGTTATATGCTTTGCTGTTTGAGCATCCATAACCTCCACAAAATGAGAGCAGTTAATTACAGCATAGAGCTTGTTGCCATAAATCTGCAAATCGTTGCCCACATCGCCGAGCTCCTTTACAACTCCCGGATTACGCTCTGCAAAGATATTTTTGGTATATACTCCGCTCTGGTAATCAAAGTAATCCAAAGTGGCCTTGTTGCTCCCCATATTTCCCTCATTGAGCAGATAAAACCCTTTTATTGAACCTGTCAGAGAGCCATCGGTTACAGAAGTGGTTGTAGATTTTATAAACTCCGGCATTTTGCGGCAAGAGAGAATGGAACTGCACACAGCCGGCAAAAGCATAGCAAAAATACTCACTCTAAGCAGATTAATTACTCGCACCATAATATACCTTCTCATACCCTTCTACTGTCAAAAAATAAGATTAAACTTTATCTTAAAATTTATGCCCGGCATAGGATAGCACTGCACCACCTCATACTGTTGGTTAAGTATATTGTTTACTTCCAATGCTATACGCATTTTTTTATCTCTGTTTCTCCCCATAGAAAAACTCTTTGTTACTCCAATATCGCTTGTGTACCAAGGGAGTGCATAGTTCTCCGGTATGTTTGCTACGGCCTCGTATCGCTCGCCTGTATAGATAAAGCTGTAGTTTGCGCTCCAGCCTCTGTACTCTCCGCTCAGTATCAGAGTGCCGCTGTGCCAAGGGATATAGGGAATCTGGCCGCCATACCAAGTGCTCTCCCTATCTGTGAAATCCTGTGCCTTTTGGTATGCGTATGAGAGCCTTAGGTGCCAATTTACGCTCCCTGTGGCAAATGCAGATTGGAGGGCCACATCCAGCCCTTTGATCTCCACCTTTCCAAAATTGAGCATTGTCCAACGGAACTGGTTGGAGGCAGGGAGCGCAACTATCTTATCCTCAACCTGATTGTAGTAAAAATCTGCTTGGGCCTCAATGGCCTTGAACCAACTTGCGCCAAAGGTTTTTCTGTAAGTTGCCCCTATGTTGTACTGGGTTGTGAACTCCGGCTTTAAATATTTATTGCCAACAAAGGTGTAATATAAATCGTTGAATGTGGGCATTCTGAATACCCTCTTGTAAAAGGCCCTCAAATTGAAATCAATGGCGTTAAATGGCTGATATGAAACTACTACCGATGGGGTAAATTGGCTTTTGCTACCGGCTTGGGCTGATGTTGTTTTTGTGTGGTCTTTTACAAATGTGTGCAGCAGAGAGGCTTGCAGCTTAAAGCGCTCAAAGGAGAGAGAGGTAGCTGCGGCATTCAGCAGAGAGTATCTGGTTGGATAGACAAAATCCAACAAATCTGCATTCAGGCTATTGAAGAGCAAATCGTTGGAAAGCGACAGGCTCCACCAATCGGTAACATTAAATAGGTGGGCTGCAGAGAGATATGCCCCCTGCTGGCCAAAGTGATTATTTACATACATTGTGGTTACATCCTCTCTCGGATCTGAGAGATAATGCAGATAATCGTAGCTGTATTTTAGATTAAGCAGCAGATTGTAGCTCTTTGTAAAGTCTTTTCTTAGAGAGCCTTGCAAAAAGAAGTTATCGTCCCATTGACGGTCTTGGTGGCGGAATCGGCCGCTTTCCTCTCTTACCGATGCCCCGGGGTAGCCCCTCTCAGAATCGTAAAAGTAGCTCTTGAGCCGCCAGTAGCCGCTTTTCAGCCGGCCAAAGAGAGCAAGCTCCACTCTCTCCATCCTAACATCTCCATTACGGCGCACCTCTGTGGTGTCGTATCCCCCTTTGGTGGCATAAGAGAATTTGTAACGGCCGTTGGTGTACATATACTCCGCACTTGCGCTAAGGCTCAAAGAGGGGCTGATACTGTATTCCCAAAACAGAGAGGGATTCAGAGTTCCAAAAGAGCCTGTCTTAAATCCAATGTTATAGTTGCTTCTTTTACCAGGCTCAAACTGAGGCACTTTGGTTTGCATATACACCGCGCTTGCGCTTGCAAAGTCTTTGGCCGGCTGGAAAATCGCGCTCTTTTGACCATTGTACATTGTAACGGCTTCCATATTCTCCAGAGAAAAGCGGCCAAGATCCACTACTCCGTTTTGGGCGTTGCCAAGCTCCACTCCGTCATAAAACACCCCTACGTGGTGACTGCCTAAACTCCTTATGTTCACCGTTTTGAGCCCACCGATTCCGCCATAGTCTTTAATCTGTACTCCGCTGAAATAGCGCACAGCATCTGCCACAGAGTAGGCACTGAGCCTTTTGAGTTGCTCGCCGGAAAGCACCTGCACAGGAAGTACCTCTTTTATAAGCCTTTCCGCCACTATGGTAACAGCGGAGAGCTTTGTAAGGTTGGCGGTATCTTTAACTGCAACCGTATCTGCCGGAATGTTTTGCTTTATTCTGTAAGCCGAATAGAGCGGCTTGGAGAGTAAAAGCCCCCAAAGGAGCAGAATAAAAATCTGCACCTGCCTCGGCAACTGCCTTCCACCAACTCTATTTAAGCAAAATAACATCTATGAACTATTTGATAGGGCGCGCAAAAATAGTAAATTCTGGTACATTATTTGTGGATTTTGTATATTTGTACATTGTTCAAAAAAACCGGTATGCTATGAAAAAGATATTACTCACAACAATAATCATTGGTGCTACTATGTCTATTTTAGGTTTCAGCAACTTCTTTGGCAAAGGTCCAAGTCAAAATGATGACGGCTACACTAAATTATGGAAAGAGATTGATAAGGCAGAGAATAAAGATTTGCCTAAGACGGTGGTGGAATTATGCGATAAAATAATACAAAAGGCTATAAATGAGGAGAATAAAGGGCAATTCCTTAAAGCATATTTCTACAGAGCAGATTATGTTATAGCCCTCACTCCAGACTCGCTCTATTCTCGTATCAAGGATTTGGAGAAGATGGCCGCAGAGTGCAAAGAGCCTGTACAAAAAATGGCTCTACACTCAACAATAGCCTCAATATACTCTGAGTATGCACGCAATAACAGTTGGCAACTAAACAGACGTACCAATGTAGCAGGCGGTGAAAAGAGCAGCAATGTAGATGAGTGGGGCAGCCAAAAGTTTATTTCTACCATTTTGGAGAATATAGAGAGCTCACTTGCAGACTATAGCGCTCTTGCAAACTACTCCAACGAGAAGTATAAACCTTTTGTTATACAAAATTATGATGGTAGCTATTATAATCACGATATGCTCCATATCATAAGCAATGCAGCTATACGCTCAATCCACAATATCGGGCATATTGCTGTAGATAAGAAGCAATTACAAAATAAGATAGAGGAGATACACCAAAAGGCCGCAGCAACCTATAAAGATGCCGGCAACAGAAACGGCTATATTCTTAAATCTTTGGACTATATAGACAGCAGATACTTCGGCAAGCATACAAACCTATATATCAATAAGGTAAATGAACTGATAGAGGAGAATAAAGAGAGCGAAGCCTCTGTTGAGGCCTATCTTAAACTTTTGCAGCTCAACGATAGTTATATACCGGCGAGCAAAAAGTTGGAGTATTGCAATATGCTGCTCGAAAAGTTCCCTAAGGCAAAGAGAACATCGGCTATCAAGAGTGTAAAAGAGAGAATACTCAAACCGGTGGTTAGCATATCTCTCCCGACTTTTGCCTATCCTAATAAAAAAGAGAGCCTTACCCTCCAACACGTAAATAGCGATAATGTGGAGATTACCCTCTACAAACTCAACGATGCTACTATCGAAGAGCTAAAGAAGAGGAGATTAGAGGAGGGCGACCTTAAAAAATGCACCATAGTTTATACCAAAAAGATAGAGCTCCAAAGGCCTGCAGATTACAAACTTACAAGCCAAAAAGTGGAGTTTGATATGCCCGGCCCGGGTGTATATACCTATAAGATGAGCACCGATGACAGGAACATTTACAACGGCGATGTAATGAGAGTGGGCAGAATGAGGGTGCTCTCAACAAGTTACTTAGCCGGCAAGGGCGAGGTGGTGGTGGTAGATCGCCTCAGCGGCGCTCCACTCAACGGAGTAGAACTTAATGTTTCTTATAGGTATCGCGACGAAAAGAACTATGTAAAAGTGAAAAACTTAACAGCCCGGACAGATAAAGATGGCAAGGCTGTAATTCAGATACCTAAAGAGGAGATTAACCGTTCATACGACTATCGGGTTAAGCCAACATTGGGCGATGATAGATATATGGATGATGTGGGAATCAGCATAGTCAGCCGCAACCCAAATCTTTCACACGACTTTTCTGTATATCTAAGGCTCTTTACAGATAGAAGCATCTATCGCCCCGGGCAAACGGTTTATCTGAAAGGTATTCTCTATTCACAGGAAGGGGATAATCTACAAGCTCTTGAGAATGAAAGCATAACCCTTGAGCTGTACGATGCCAACAGACAGAAGGTGGGTGATGCTACTCTAAAGAGCAACAAGTTTGGCTCTATCAATACAAGTTTCACCCTTCCGACTTCCGGGTTAAACGGAGTTTACACCATCAGCTCAAGAAGATATAACACCTCCACAACTATCAGGGTAGAGGAGTATAAGAGGCCGAGTTTTGAGGTTAATGCAGAGCAGATTGATGGGATGTTCAAGATTGGAGATACTGTAGATGTTACCGCCCTTGCAAAGAGCTTTTCCGGTGTGCCTCTCGATGGCGCAGAGGTAAAATATACCATATCACGTACCAAGTTGGTAGGTTGGAGAGAATATACAAACGAATTGCTTGAGGAGGGGACTACCACTACCGACCAAGAGGGTAAAATCAAAATACCGGTAGAGCTTACAGCACCGGAAGATGAACTTGCAGATGAGCTCAAAGAGAAAGAGATAGCGGCAGAAGAGAATGATAACGATGGCACTACCCACTACAGATACTTTATAAATATTGAGGTAACAAACCTTGCAGGTGAAACCCAGTCTGCCGCCACTACAATCTATGCAGGAGAGAAGAGTCTCAATCTCAGATTTGGTCTCTTAAATAGTAAAAAGAGCGGCTATATAGATAAAGACGGAGTTATAAAGTGCCGCTTCAGTGTAACTAATCTCGCCTATAAAGATATTGATACTCAGGTAGATTACAAGCTCTACAGTTTGAATGGCAAGGGAGAGAAAGATAAACTTGTAAAGAGTGGAACAGTCCGCTCCAATAAAGATAATGAGTTTAATGATTGGAAGAACATAGCAAATGGTAAGTACCGCATAGAATACTCAGCCAAAGATAAGGACGGCAATGTTTGCGACGGTAGTTCATACATTACATTCTTCTCTAAATCAGATACTAAGCCATTAGAGGGTACTACTTGGTGGAGCTATCGCGATGGAGATGAGATTTACTTTGGTTCCTCAGAAAATGATGCCACTATATTTGTAGATACATACGCAGCAGGAGAAAAAATCTCATCTGAGGTGATAAAGCTCTCCAACAAAGTACTCAAAAAGAACTTTGTATATCGCAGTGAGTATGGCGACGGAGCCAATATCAGGCTCTTTATGGTACGCAACGACCAATTTTACCAAAGCTCGTTTGAAGTACAGAGACCTAAGCCGGATAATGACCTAAAAATGAGTTGGGTTGTATTTAGGGATAAATTGATTCCGGGGCAGAAAGAGGAGTGGAGGCTCACTATTCTCACTCCTGATGGTAAACCGGCTGATGCAGAGCTACTTGCCTATATGTATGATGCTTCGCTTAACAAGATTACCTCTCATCCGTTCTACACCTATATAGGCTTTAACAGAAACTATATCAGGCCTAATTGGTCAACTGCAAATTATAGCAATCGCACCATTCAATATAATCCAATAAAAAATGTTTATATCAGTAGTTTGGATTTTGATACGTTTATTTCTCTGCCTAATCTGCTCTCTACCAGATATTACTCTCGCGTAAACTACTCAAGGAGTTTGGAAAGAGGAGTGGTGGAGTCTAAGGCTGTAGCAGGAGCCGTTCCTATGGACGAGAATGTTGCAGAGAGCGCATACGCCGATGCTGATGCTGTTGACAATAATCAGAGTGCAGATAAAGTAGCCGCAATGCAAGATAGTAGTGGTTCTAATGAAGGGCCGCAGATTAGGAGCAACTTTAACGA
>CADBUS010000178.1 GCA_902797895.1 uncultured Bacteroidia bacterium
TGCGGCAAGGGCGGTAGCAGTAGAGCCTGTTCCGCAGGCATAGGTCTCTGCCTCCACTCCGCGCTCGTATGTTCTTATTTTTAGCATATTAGGAACAATCTGCACAAAGTTAACATTCATACCACCCTTAAAATCAGGATGGTATCTATAATACCTCCCCCTTTCATCAACGGGATAGTTCTCAATATCGCTCTCAATAAACTCAACATAGTGAGGCGAGCCTGTATCTACCAGATAGGCGGTAGGGGAGTAGCTTATGCACTCCTTTACATCTTTCATCTTTAGTCTTACAATAAAACTATCTCCCTCTCTCTTAACTATTTGTGCCGTATGGCAGCCATCAATCGCCTCAAATTCAAAATTCTCAATTCCCATCATATTGGCAAATGCAACGGTGCATCTGCCGCCATTGCCGCACATAGTCCCCTCGCTCGCGTCTGAATTGAAATAGCGCATCTTAAAGCTGTATGCGCTACTTTTTTCAAGCAGCAGAACTCCATCTGCACCAATACCAAACCTTCTGTGGCACAAGAAGATAATCTGCTCCGGCGTAAGCGTTATGGGCTTTTCTCTGTTGTCTATGGCAACAAAATCGTTGCCGGCTCCCTGAAACTTATATGCCTTTATTCTCATATATTATCACTCTATTTACTCTCTTTTTTTACCTCTTCCACGATAGCTTCTGCTACGGCGCGTGAAGCTCCTCCTCTGCCCAACAGCTCTCTTACCTTGCTGTAATCCTGATGCATTGCAGCCCTGTATGGCGCATTGTCAAGCAGCATATTCAACTCCTCTGCAATCTTTTCTGCAGTACAGTTATGCTGAATCAACTCCTTGAAAATGAGCTTATCCAAAATAAGATTGGCAAGGCTTATGTACTTAATTCCCTTAACCAGATGCTTGGCTATAATGTAGGTAAGCTCACTTGCCCCATAGCAAACCACTTGCGGAATACCTATAAGAGCGGCCTCCAAAGAGGCTGTGCCTGAGTTTACTATGGCCGCCTTGCAATGTTTCATTATGGAATAGGTCTCTCCATATAGAATAGTTAGCCTGCGCCTGAGAGCCTCTTTCTGAGAGCTATCCAATCCTCTGCTGCTCAAATGCTTCTCTATTATAGAGTTGTACAAGCTGCTCTCAATTGAGGGGGCGGCAGCCAAAAAGAAATGGTTATGCTCAAAGAGCAACATAACATCCAACATTCTCGGAAGCAGAAATCCAATCTCTCCCCTTCTGCTGCCTGCAAGTAGGGCAATGCCGCTTTCAAACATTTTAGCATCAACTTTTTGCGCCAACCCAGTGTTGCTGTTGAGTCTTGCGGCAAAATCTGCTGCGCTCTCGTTTATATACCTGTATTGCTCTACGCTATCCAAAAGCGGATTGCCTCTGTATATTGCATCTATATTCCACCGCTTCTTAAAGTAATCAATCTCAAACGGAAAAATAATAAAGAGCTTATCTACATACTTTTGAAGCCTTGCTCCGCGCCTTTCCTTCCAGGCCCATATTTTTGGAGCAATGTAGTAAAATACCTTAAATCCCTTATCGTGAGCAAATTGTGCAATTCTAAAATTGAAACCGGGATAATCTATAAGTATAATCACATCCGGCTGCCAGGCCAATATATCCTCCTTGCACCTTTTGAGATTGCCCATAATTTTTCTGATGTTGAGCAACACCTCCCAAAAACCCATTACAGCACTCTCCTTGTAGTGGCGAACCAGCTCTCCTCCCGCGCTTTGCATAAGCTCTCCTCCCCAACATCTGATTTTACAATCCGGCTCAACGCTCTTCAGCCCCTTGATAAGATTGGAGCCGTGCAAATCGCCCGATGCCTCTCCGGCTATGATGTAGTATTTTGTCATACTATCTTAACTTCCATAATTTAGAGAGCCTTTTAACCTCCTCATAATCTGTACTGTCCACCTTGTGAGGCACTATTGTAACATACCCTTTTTCAAGCAGCAGGTGGTCTCCGTCTGCCCCCTCCTTCTCCTTATCTACAAACTCTCCGCAAATCCAATAGAATGGCTCTCCTGTTGGTGAAGTATATTTTACAAACTCATTTACCCACATACCATCTCCCTGATGCGCCATCTTTATACCCTTTATCTTATCTACCGGTATGTTGGGGAAGTTGATATTCAGGTAGATACCCTCTTTAGGAGGGCACTCCAGATAGTTTTTCAGAATTTTGCCAAAGTATTTTTTTATAGGGGCAAAATCGGCATTGGGATTATGGGTTGTAAGGGAGAGCGCTATAGAATTTATTCCGTAGAGACACCCCTCCGCAGCGGCTCCCAATGTGCCCGAATAGATAGCTGCGGCAGAGGCATTGGAGCCGTGATTTATACCGGAAATCAATAAATCGGGGCGGTTATCAACCGAAAAGACGGTATTCATAGCAATCTTTACACAATCTACCGGAGTGCCTGTAAAGCTGTATATTACAAGGCTGTTGCCGTTTGGAAACTTTTTTCTCTGCTCCTCTTTAAGCCAGAGCGGAGAGTTCATAGAAAGTGCGGCAGACATTCCGCTTTGCGGATATTTTGGCCCAATAGCTGTAATATTGCCGAATTTACTGCAAATTGCAATGGTCTCTTTGAATCCCTTGGAGGTAAAACCATCGTCATTGGTTACGAGTATCTCTAATTTTTTTTTCATCGCGATGGCAAAGTTAAGAAATAAAGTTGGAGCCAAACAGGACAACGTGGCTAAAAAATTGTACATTTGCATAATGTAAAGTCGCTTACTTGAAACTAACACACAAAAACAAATAATAAAATAACAATAATATCATGGCTAAAATTAAAGTTGGCATTAACGGCTTTGGAAGAATAGGCCGTTTGGTTTTTAGAGCTGCTCAGCAGAGAGATGATATTCAGATTGTGGGTATCAACGATTTGCTTGATGTTGAGTATATGGCTTATATGCTCAAATACGATTCTGTACACGGCAGATTTGACGGAACAGTTGAGGTTAAGGATGGTAAACTTGTTGTGAATGGCAATCCTATAAGAATTACAGCAGAGAAAGATCCTGCAAATCTTAAATGGAACGAGATTGGTGCAGAGTATGTTGTTGAGTCAACAGGGCTTTTCCTCACAAGAGAGAAGGCAGAGGCTCATCTAAAGGCCGGTGCCAAGAGAGTTGTAATGAGCGCTCCTTCCAAGGATGATACCCCTATGTTTGTATGCGGCGTAAATGCAGATACTTACGCAGGCCAGGATATTGTATCCAACGCTTCTTGTACAACAAACTGCCTTGCTCCTATAGTAAAGGTACTCAACGATAAGTGGGGTGTAGCAGAGGGCCTTATGACTACCGTTCACGCAACCACCGCTACTCAGAAGACTGTAGATGGCCCTTCTGCAAAGGATTGGAGAGGCGGACGCGCAGCAGGCGGCAACATCATCCCTTCATCTACAGGTGCTGCCAAGGCTGTGGGCAAGGTTATTCCAGAGCTCAACGGCAAGCTCACAGGTATGTCTATGAGAGTTCCTACCTTGGATGTATCTGTTGTAGATTTGACAGTAAACCTCAAGAAACCTGCAACTTACGAGGAGATTTGCGCAGAGATGAAGAAGGCTTCAGAGACCACCCTCAAAGGTATTCTTGGATATACCGAGGATGCTGTTGTATCTTCTGATTTTATTGGCGAGAAGAGAACATCTATATTTGATGCAAAGGCAGGTATCCAGCTCTCTCCAACATTTGTAAAGGTTGTATCTTGGTATGACAACGAGGTTGGTTACTCAAACAAAGTACTTGAGCTTATCAAGATAATGAGCACAAAATAATTGAGTTTACAATATAACTCAGAAAGAGGAATAGGGTGGCAAACCATTTTGCCACCCTATTTTTTGGTGGGAAACAGAAAAATACATATATTTGCGTCGTCATGTTGGATGACAATTTAGTAACAAATGAAGGCAGACATTTGGCCCTAAACAAATGCCTGCCTTATTTTTGCCTTACCGAGGGGAGGTGCTTAAAAGAGGCGGCCGAAGGTTCTTTACAGTTACTAAAATATAATATTCAACATGATGATAAGAACAGTTCCAAATCCTGTTTTAGTTTCCATTAGAGTGGAGATTAAGAAGGTTGTCAAAGTCAAGGCGTACACTCGTCTTGTCAATGGCAAAATTCAAAGGGTTAGAAGCTACTACAAAAAGGTTTAGGGCTTTATTGTAGTTGTTTTATAACCTGATAAGTGTTCTACTCTTATCCCCTCGGTTTTTATTATAGCAAGTTTACGAGGGATTACATCAAAAATTAAGCAGTCAGCCGGCCCTTAAAGGTTGGCTGTTTTTCTTTTTTGCGCGCCTGCGTAAGGCAAAGGTGTGAAAAAGTTTTTGGTGTTTTCAAAAACTTTTTCATACCTTTGCCACGTGAATTAGTAATGAAAGGAGTCAATAGAATCCCTTTCCAATATTTTAGTATTCAATGAA
>CADBUS010000179.1 GCA_902797895.1 uncultured Bacteroidia bacterium
CTTATGTGGATGGAGGAGAATGACTGGTACGATGTGATAAACATACATCTTAATGGTTTTTTCCGCGTAACGCGCAAACTTATAACTCCAATGGCCACAAAGAAATGGGGTAGGATTGTAAATGTGGCCTCGCTATCGGGAGTAAGAGGAATGCAGGGGCAGACCAACTACTCGGCAGCAAAGGGGGGCTTGATAGCTGCAACAAAGGCACTTGCGCTTGAGGTGGCAAAGAGGCGGGTAACTGTAAATGCAGTAGCTCCCGGCTTTGTTACTACAGATATGACAAAAGAGCTGGATGAGAAGGCATTGAAAGAGACAATTCCTGCCGGTCGTTTTGGAACGGCGCAGGAGGTGGCAGATTTGGTGGCTTTTCTGGTATCAGACAAGGCGGCATATATTACAGGCCAGGTGATAGAGATAAATGGCGGTTTGAACACCTGATAAGGGGCTTATAACCAATGGCTAATAGGCAATGGAATGGAGTTACCGATGGTGGGAATAGGAGCCAGAAAAGGCTCTCTGCGCTACTGAAGTATATAGATGTAAGGATTATCTACTGTTTTCTCCCATTTGTTGTCTGTTATTATCTTATAGCGGCAAGGAGAAGGGCCGGGGCCATATATAATTATCTGCGTAAGCGGCAGGGCTTTACAAAATTTAAGGCAGCTGTGGGAACCTATCGCAACCACATTCTTTTTGGCCGCAATCTTTTGGATAGATTTTATGTATTTGCCGGCAAAAGAGGCAGATACACAATCTCTGAAAAAGACCGTAACCTTGTGAGAAGCTACTTTGAGAAAGAGGCACCGCTTATTATGCTGAGCGCTCACGTGGGCAATTATGAAATGGCCTCATATCTTTGCGGAGAGCTGCCTAAAAGGCTGAATGTTTTGGCTTTTGCTCACGAGACAGAGCAGATGCAGAGCTTCCGCTCAGATGCTATGCGGCAGAACAACATTCAGATAATACCTGTAATGGAGGATATGAGCCATCTCTTTGAGATAGCTGCGCAGATGGAACAGGGCAACGCAATTACTTTGGCCGCAGACCGTTACTATATGGGCAAGCGGAGCGCGGAGTACAGCTTTTTGGGAGAGGCGGCAATCTTTCCTACCGGCAGCTACTATCTGGCAGACAAGTACAAGGCTCAGGTTATAGCACTCTTTATATTGCGTGCTAAAAAGAACTTCTGTTATGATGTTGTTGTAGAGCCAATTACAATAGATAACACGATAGTTGGAAGAGAGGCGAGAGCTTTGGCTTACGGTAGGGAGTATGTGAGAGTTTTGGAGAATGTGGTAAAGCGTTATCCTCTGCAATGGTTTAATTTTTACGATTTTTGGAGCATTGGGGAGGGTGCCGCCAATAAGGTCAATGGATAAGGCTCTTGATAATAAGTATCTCGATGGATTGAGCGGAAAGAGAATGCTCTTAATATCTGCAAATACATACGCAGATCCATACCCTATATATCCGCTCGGAATCTCTTACCTAAAGACGGCAGTAGCAAATCGCTATCCTGCTCTTAGAGTGGATGTTGCAGATATGAATTTTACCACTATAGAGCAGCTGGCAGATATGATTAAGGCTAATGGCTATATGGCAGTGGGGCTCTCTATGAGGAATATAGATAATGTGAACTATCAGGAACGCAACTATTTTGTGGAGTGGTACAAAAAGTTGGCCGAGTGCATAAAGCGCTCAACCAATGCGGTTTTTCACGGAGGCGGAGCAGGCTACTCTATCTTTCCGCAACTTTTGTATAGGGAGCTCGGTTTGGATTTTGGAATAAAAGGGGAGGGAGAGGATGCTCTTTGCAGAATGATTGAGGTTATGTTACAGTATGGCATAGAAAGCGGAGCGCAGCTCCAAAGCCTTGTGAATGATGGAACTATCGAGAATAAAATGAGTGAGATAGAGGGGCTTGTATGGTGCGATGGCAAAGGGCATATTAGGGTAAACGGTAGAGTAAATTATGAGAAAGAGCTTGATTTGAGTTTTGAAGATGAGTGCATAGATTACTATTGGGAGAGGAGCGGAATGCTCAATATACAGACCAAGCGCGGATGTCCGCACCACTGCATCTATTGCAGTTATCCCATTATTGAGGGAGCTGTTGTGCGCACTCTCTCATCTGAGAGGATTGTAAATGTGCTGAAGGAGCTATATCACAGGCATAAAATAAACTATGTCTTTTTTACAGACTCGGTCTTTAATATGAAGCGCAGCTACAATTATGAGCTTTGCCAAAGGATTATAGATAGCGGAATAAAAATAAGTTGGGGAGCCTATTTCTCTCCAAATAAATATCTTACGGAGAGAGACTTGGAGCTTTATAAAAAATCCGGCCTTACACATATAGAGTTTGGTACGGAGTCTTTTTCAGACACCCAGCTAAAAAATTATGGGAAGGAGTTTTGTTGGGCTGAGGTGTTGGAGAAATCTAAAATCTGCGATAGTCTTGGAATCTTCTACTCTCATTTTATGATACTTGCGGGGTATGGGGAGACAGAACAAACTTTGCAGGAGAGCTATGAGCACTCGCGCCTTTTGGATAATACGGTAATTTTCCCATACATAGGAATGAGAATATATCCTGGAACAAAGTTAGCGGAATATGCTGTGGAAGAGGGTATTATAAAGAGTGAGGCCGATATGCTGAAGCCTTGCTTCTATATATCCAAGAGTGTAGATCTGAATAAAATAAAACCAAATGCAAAGGCAACGGGGGCTAATTGGGTATTTCCGGATGATCCTCCGCAGCCGCTTATGGAGCGTTATAGAAAGAAAAAGATACGCGGGCCACTTTGGGAGTATCTGAGGTTTGCCCGTTTTAATAGTAATAATTATGGAGAATAGAGAGAGAAGCAGCGTGGATATTTCCACCATAGATGTACTTGAATTTTTGCCGCAGCGGCCCCCCTTTGTGCTTATAGACAAGCTGATTAGCTACTCTGCTCAAACCACGCAGGTTAAGACGCAGTTTTATATAAAAGAGGGAGGGACCTTTGTGGATGGCGGCTTTTTTCAGCCTGCCGGAATAATGGAGAATATCGCCCAGAGCTGCGCCGCCAGAATAGGCTATTGCGATTGGCTCTTTGCCAGGCCGGTTAAGATAGGTGTGATTGGGGCAATAAAGAGTATGGAGGTGTTGGAGCTTCCAAAAGTAGGAGATACCATAATAACCTCCATAACCCCTAAGAGCGAGGCTCTTGGAGTGCTTTTGGCAGAGGCTGTGGTGGAGAATCAGGTTGGTGTGGTTGTGGCCAAATGTGCAATAAAGATTGCAGTGCAGCCGTAGTTACTCTATTTATTTTACTATGATACAGATAGTTGCAGATAATATAATCTCCCCTTTGGGGGTTACAACCAACTCCAATGTGGAAGCCTTGAGAGAGGGAAGGAGTGCGCTCAGAAAGTGTAGCCGCTTCTACTCTCCTACAGGTGAGGATGTTATAGCTTCCGTTATAGATGATGCTCCTGTTATGGAGCTTTTGGCGGAGGTTCTGGGCAGGGAAGGAGTTGATAAACTTGAGCGCCTCTCTGCAAGCCGTTTGGAGCGCCTTATAATAACATCTGTAGCATCTGCCCTTGGAAAAAGAGTTGCTCAACTTGCAGATAGCAAGAGCATTATGATACTATCTACCACCAAGGGGAATATAGCCTCTATTGGCGGCGGCAATGAGTATAAAGTTCCGCTGTGGCACTCGGCAAAAGTGGTGGCGGATTTTTTCTCTGCTGCCAATTCCCCTATAGTAATATCCAATGCCTGCATATCGGGAGTGGCGGCCACTATTGTAGCTAAGCATTTGATAGAGAGCGGTATATACAATATAGCGGTAGTTGTTGGAGCAGATGAGGTTACAGAGTTTGTGGTTAGCGGCTTCGGCTCTTTTAAGGCTCTCTCGCCTGAGCCTTGTCGCCCATTTGATGCTCAGCGCAAGGGACTTAATCTTGGTGAGGCGGTTGCAACAATAGCTTTTGAAAGGATTGAGCAGGGAGCCGATTATGAGCATCTCAAAGAGCGTTCTGCCTCTCTTTTTACCTCTCCTCAGGTGGTTACAGGTGGTGCCACCTCCAACGATGCTAACCACATTTCAGGCCCTTCTCGCACGGCGGAGGGGTTGTATCGTGCTATATCCAAGGCTATTGCAGGAGCAGATGTTAATGCCGGCAGCGGTTGCGGAATATTTGTAAATCCGCACGGAACAGCAACTCTCTATAACGATCAAATGGAGAGTATTGCTCTGCAGCGCAGCAACTTGGAGCATCTGCCTCTCTCTCCGCTCAAAGGCTACTATGGCCATACGCTTGGGGCGGCAGGGGTAATTGAGACAATACTCTCCTCTCACTTTATGGATGAGGAATTTTTGCCCCCTGCTTTAGGCTATGATAAGCCTGGGTGCGAGCCGGCTCCAAAGATTCACAGAGAGGGGTGTAATATAGATGCCGGCTCGTTCATAAAGTTAGTTTCCGGTTTTGGCGGCTGCAATGCGGTTATTAAAGTAGATAAGCTCACAGAGCAGAGATATGGGGATTTGATAAGGCGCACACCTATAACATCACCTATCGAGCTATATTCGCGAGGAGATGTAAGGCTCTATAATCAAGGAGATTGCAAGGAGTATTTGAATACCCTCTATAAGCAGAGCGGTATGTCATATCCAAAATTTCACAAGATGGATTTGCTCTCCAAGGCAGGTATAATTGCAATGGAGCAGCTGCTTAAAGAGGAGGGTACAGATGATACTACCGCACTTATATTTATGAATAGCTCGGCATCATATTCAACAGATAGCGAATATGTTAAGACAATAGTCAAGGAAAACTTCTTTCCATCTCCGGCCCTCTTTGTATATACCCTGCCAAGTATTGTTATGGGGGAGATTGCCATTAGGCATAAGCTCTATGGAGAGGGAGTTTTCTTTGTGGCTGAGGAGTTTGAGCCGGAGCTTATGTTAAGCTATGCCAAGGCCCTTATAGGAAGTGGCGCGGCAAAGAGGGCCATTCTCTGCTACGATGAATGTACGGAGGCTCTTTGCGATTTGTATGCGGTTATGGTAGAGCCTGTTGCATCGTTTGAGACAGATTCTAACAGAGCCGCAGAGAGCGGTTGCAGTGAGCCTTTGACAGCTCGTAAGCTTTACAATTCGTATAATAGTTGTAAATTGCGCAAATAAAGAAATTGCATTAAAAGACAAAGTAAGAGATATGGATATTAAAATTATTAAAGAGCAGATAATTGAGGCTCTGAATCTGGAGGAGATTAAGCCTGAGGATTTTGCAGATGATGCGCCACTATTCGGGCCGGATGGTTTGGGGCTTGATTCTATTGATGCTCTTGAGCTTATAGTTATGCTTGAAAAGAATTATGCAATAAAAATCTCTGATCCAAAGGAGGCTAAAGAGGTTTTTGCAAGTGCAAAGAGCATAGCGGAGTATGTAGAGGCCAACAGAAAACTCTGATGCAATTAGTATGGAGTGCAGAATTGGAATAACAGGTGCAGGCATTATATCTGCTTTGGGGGTTGGATTGGAGGAGACTTATCGCGCTCTGGTTGAGGAGCGTTGCGCCATTGCACCTATAAGATTTTTGGAAACACTCCATAAAAATATGCCTTGCGGAGAGGTTCCATACTCGTTGAGTGAGCTTAAGAGTATGTGTAATCTTCCTCAAAATAAGATAATTCCGCGTTCATCAGCACTCGGTATTTTAGCCGCACGCCAGGCTTTGGAGCAGGCTCGCATAACAAAAGAGAATAGGATTGCCTTTATAAATGCCACCACAGTTGGTGGAGTGGATATTACGGAGCAGCATATAACCCACTATCTGAGTGACACCACTCACGATAAATATCTCTGTTACCATACAGATGGGGTTGAGACAGAGATTATTGCAAAGGCTCTAAAGGCAGATGTTCTCTATTGCGATGTACTCTCCACCGCCTGTTCTGCAGCGGCAAATGCAATAGCCTTGGCTGCTATGCTTATTCAAAGTGGCAGGTATGATATAGTTCTGGCCGGCGGCTCGGAGAGCCTGAGCCGCTATCATCTTAATGGCTTTAACTCTCTAATGATTTTAGACTCAAAACCTTGCAGGCCGTTTAGCGCAGACAGGGCCGGGCTAAATCTTGGCGAGGGGGCCGGCTTTATTGTATTGGAGAGCGAGAAGAGCCTTAAAAATAGGGGAGTAGAGCCAATGGCCTATCTTACCGGTTTTGGCAACAGTTGCGATGCCTTTCACCAGACTGCCTCCTCCGCCGAGGGCGAAGGCGCTCTGCTGGCAATGAAGATGGCATTGAATATGAGTGGCTTGCAGCCCAACCAGATAGATTACATAAATGCTCACGGTACAGGAACTTCAAATAATGATACTTCTGAGGCGGCGGCCATAAGAAGGCTTTTTGGCCCAAATGCCCTCCCCCCAATTAGTTCAACTAAATCGGCTCACGGCCATCCAACAAGTGCCGCCGCAGCAATAGAGGCGGTTATTGCACTTATATCTATCGAGAGGGGAATAATACCTGCAAATCTCAATTTTAGCTGTGCGGATGCCCAGGTGGGCTTTACTCCAAATCTGCACTGCCAAAAGGGTGTAAAGGTTACTAATGTACTCTCCAACTCCTTTGGCTTTGGGGGTAACGATTCTTCTCTGATATTTTCTGCACCGCAGCCACAAGAAGAACATCTACCGCAACCGCAACCGCCGCAGAGTTCAAAGATTTTTCTTTGTGGAGTGGGCACCGCTATGGGAGAGGATTCAGAGTACAAAAAGTTCTTTCCTCCTCTTGTTGCAAGACGCTTGAGCGGAATAATAAAGCGTAGCTATGTGGCAGCCCAAGAGGCTATAAAAGAGAGTGGTATAGAGTTGCCGGAGGCCATTGTAACGGGTACCGGCCTTGGCTGCGTTGAGGATACGGAGAGCTTTATGCTCCAGATGATAGCTAATAACGAGCAACTTTTGAACCCTTCAAAGTTTATCTCCTCAACTCCAAATACCATTGGGAGTCAGATAGCTCTAATGAGCGGCAATCACGGCTGGAACTCCACTCACGTTAACGATAATTTTGCCTTTGAAGGGGCTATGCTTGAGGCATTTATGCTTCTTAAAAATAATCTTGCCTCCTCCGCCCTTGTGATTGGAGCGGAGCAGGTTACTCCAAATCTTGCAAAAATTTTGGAGCGTTGCACTCTTTGGCAGGGCAATAGCATCAAATCTGGAGCAGTCGCTTTTTTACTATCAGACAAGCCGTTGCAGAGTTGTATGGCCTCTGTTGAGGCAATAACCATACACCCTGCGCTCTATGGCAGTGTTGATTTTGAGGCCGCTTTGCGCAGCTTTTTATCTTCAGATAAAACGGGCACAACATCCGCTACAGAGAGCATATCAAAGGTACTGTTGTCTTTCAACTCCTCTACACCGGAGTGGAAAATTGCGGAGCAACTGCTTCAAGAAGCTAAGTTGCAAGATTTCAAGCCACAGAGCGGAGAGTGGTTTACTGCGGTCTCATACGCTATGGCTATGGGAGCTAAAGAGCTTGCTGATAGTGCAACTCCGCAGAATCTGCTAATTATAAATGGCCGTAACGGTAGCTACTCATTTATGCTGCTAAGTTCATATATTAAGAACAACTGATTATGCTAAAACTGATATTTCTCTCAATTGTGCAAAGCTCCTTTTTGGTTGCAGGCCAAACATTTCTGAAGCTCACTTTGGATAAGATAGGTAAATTCTCCTTTACCTGGAGTTGCATAAAGGAGTTCCTTACAAATTTGAACTTTCTGTTTTGCGGACTCTGTATGGCGGCTGCAACCCTGCTTTGGTTTTATATACTGCGCCATTTTCCCTTTAGCGCGGCATACCCTATGATAAGTTTCAGTTATGCAATAGGTTTGGCTGTCTCTATTTTGGTTTTTCACGAGCAGATACCGCCTGTAAGATATATAGGAGTTGCACTTATAATTTTGGGTACAATTTTGGTAGCTCAAAAGTAAAAATTGCGGATATGAAAGGTTTAACTAAAAGAACAACACTTGTACTCAGCTCCTTATTAGCTATTTGGCTCTGCCTATTTCTTCCTGCTCGGCTTTGGGCGCAGGAGAGCCTTGATGGCGCAAATGGAGGTAATGCAGAGAGGCAGTTGTATCAGAAGATTGTTTCTGCAACAAAAGAGGTAAAGAGCCTTTCTGCCAACTTTGTGGAAAAGAAGCATATAGCCGCCCTTACGGAGCCTGTTGTATCAAAGGGTAGGATATACTATATGGCCCCATCCTCTATGCGTTGGGAGTATGACGCACAAAACTACGGAATCTGCAATGCCAAAGGGGGCTATATGGTAAGAGATGGTAAGATAAATAGCGGAGAGGGGAGAGTTTTTGCAAAATTGGGCAGGATGATAACAGGGTTTATAAACGGTAGCGATATAGACTCAAAAATGTTTGATGTTGAGTATAATAAAGTTGGCAAGGAGTTTCATATAAAAGCCACTCCTAAAAACTCCAAAATGAGGGGATTGATAGAGTACATACTTATGCGTTTTGATAGCGATAACTATATGATAAAGGGTTATAGTATCTTTAACGGAGCAGACAGTACGGTTATAACTTTCTCTGACATAGATTTATCTACTCAGCCAAATGAGCAGTTATTCAAATAGTTAAGAATATGACGGTTAATGGTTTTTATAATATAGAGAGTTTTAGTTTTGACGGAGCAGTAATCTCTGTTCATCTTTCTCTTGTTCCAACACATTGGATATGCGATGTTCATTTTCCGGGCTCTCCTATAATGCCTGGTGCTATGGTGGTAAATACCCTTCAACAGCTTGTATCAAAGGCTTTTGAGAGGCATTATATTATAGATAAGCTCTCCAATGTGAGATTTTTGAGGCCGATAGTTCCGGGGAGAGAGACCGCTCTCCGTTTTGATATAGCAGTTACTCTTGAGGAGGGAGAGAATGGAGCTTTTCCGCCCCTCTCGGTAAAGTGCGTAGTAAAGGCAGAGGGAACAACTTCCGCTGCTGCAGAGGAGGCGCCTCTTGAGTTTGTCAAGCTCTCCGCTCATCTTATAACCTCAAAATAATCAACTATATGGCCTCTAAGTGTGTAGTAGTTCCATTTTACAATAATCGTGATACAGTTTGTGGCGTAATAACCTCTTTGTATAACGAGGGGTATAATGTAATAGCCGTTGCAGATGGCCCCACAGATGGTAGTCTGGAGCTTGTAGAGGAGTTGGAAGCGGTACTGACATATAAAGAGGATTTTACTTTAGTTGCTCTCAATGGCAATAAGGGAAAAGGGCGTGCAATTGTAGAGGGTATGCGCAAAGCAACCGAATTTGGTTACCGCTCTGCTCTTACCTTTGATGCTGATGGTCAGCATACTCTTCAGGGAGCCAAAGCAATATTTTCTGCTGCCGAGAATTATAATGTAGAGAATGTACTACTTGTTGGTAGCAGGGCTTGTCGTGGAGCAGATAAAGGAGGTAGGTTTGCCAACAACTTTTCCAATTTTTGGCTGAAGGTGCAGACAGGCCGCAGTCTGCCCGATACCCAGAGCGGTTGCCGTCTCTATCCTGTGCTTGAAATTGCCGATTCAAAATGGATTGGCAGTAGGTATGAGTTTGAAACAGAGGCTCTTGTGAGGCTTATCTGGCGCGGCATTGAACCTGTGGTTGTGCCAATTGATGTACTCTATACAGAGGAGAGGATAACTCACTTCCGTCCTTTGAAAGATTTTTTTAGAATCTCTCTGATGAATACCCTTCTGACCTTTGGTGCCATTTTTTATGGCTATCCTGCAATGCTGATAAGGAGATTGGCAAAAGGTAAAAGGAGTATAAAGAGATAGCTCTCGGCAGCAATATGGAGAGGCTTTTTTTAAGGATATATGACTTTTTTGCCGCCCGTCCAAGGCGCTTTTTGGCCTTTGCCTTGCCACTTATTCTCTCTCTGTTCTTTATGTGGGGTGGCTCAAAAATAGTTATGAATGAGGATATTGCAGGTTTTCTACCCTATAAATCATCTAAAAACGGAGGTAACAATCAGGGGCAGTTTATCTACAAAAACCTAAGAATGCAGGATAAGGTGGTGCTACTCTTTTCTTTGGCTAATGATGCAGATTTTGAGGGAGCTCAGGAGAGGGAGGCAATACTTTCCGCTGCAGCAGAGCAGTTTGCAGATGCTATGGAGGCGGCCGATATTGAGGGCATAAAGGAGCCGCAACTAAGAATAGATGCCTTGCAGATGCTCCAAACCACTCGATTCATACTCTCCAATATGCCATATTTCCTTGATAAACAAGATTATGACAGAATAGATAGCATACTCCGCAATGGAGATATAGTTAATATATTGGAACAGAATCGCGCTGCACTTGTCTCATCTTCAGGCCCTTTTATAAAGGATATAGTGCTCTCAGATCCGCTTCGTTTCAGCTCCTCTCTGCTTGGCGCTCTCAACTCGCTTAGCTCTCAAACAGACTACAAACTTATTGGAGATTACCTCTTTACAGCCGATAGCACAACTCTTATAATGAACTTTTCATCTGAATATGGTGGTAGTGAAACTGCCCGTAACAAACAGATGATTAGTGCTGTGAAGGCTATTGCAGATTCTGTTGCAAAAGATAATCCAATGGTAAGCATAACACTTACCGGCTCTCCTGTAATAGCGGTTGCAAATGCCGGCAGAATCCAAAAAGATGCCCTAAGAGCCGGAGTTCTCTCCATTGCTCTTATTGTTTTACTTTTGGGCTGGTACTTCAAGAGCATAAAGCCCATATTTCTGATATGCGCTCCTGTGGTGTTTGGTATTCTGCTGGGGCTATGCTATATGGGGCTTTTTCATCCAAATCTCTCATCCATAGCTCTTACCGCCTGTTGTGTGATTTTTGGAATAGGGGTAGATTACGCCCTTCTTTACTCCACTCGTTTACGCTATGCTACAGGTGCAAGGGAGGCTCTCGGAGATATTGCCTCTCCTATGGTTATAGGTAATATCACTACCGTAGGGGCTTTTCTCTCTCTGCTTGTTATGAGTGCGGAGGGTATGAGGGACTTTGGCCTATTTGCTGCTCTTTCGTTAATTGGCGCAATACTTTTTGTGGTACTATTTCTGCCCCATTGGGCAGGCAAAGCTGAGGGTAAAGAGCATAGTGGCGCTCTCTCCAAGTGGGTTAATCTTAGGCCGGAGCGTAGCAGATATCTCTTTTGGGGAATAGTGGCTCTAACCGCCCTCTTTCTCTTGTTGGGCTCCAAGGTGCGCTTTAGTGCAGACTTTAATAAAATCAACTATATTTCAGAGAATCAGAGTGCTGCGCTTGAGCAGTTGCAGCAGAGTACCAATCGCGGAGGCAACGTGGCACTATATGTTGTATCTGAAGGGCCATCGTTAGACTCCGCACTTGCCATAAGTGAGAAAAGCAACCAATTTATAACAGAGGCGCTTTCAAACGGATATTCCACAGCGGTGGCGAGTGTGGGTAATTTTCTGCCTTCCAAACAGATGCAGAAGCAGCGGCTTGCAATGTGGAGCGAGTTTGCCGGCAGATGCTCTGCGGAGATTATCGCTCTTTTGGAGAAAAATTCTGCAAAAGCAGGCTTTGCCCCAAATGCCTTTGAACCTTTCAAGCATATTTTAACAAAAGAATATGCCATTCAGAACGAGGAGTTCTTTTCTCCATTAACCTCCTCTGTATTAAAGCCTTTCCTGCTTAAAGACTCATCATCTGCAATAGTACTCTCAACTCTCTATACCCCAAAGGAGAGGGTGGCGGAGTTATACAGTCGTTTTGGAGAGCGGAGCGGCTCTTTTCTCTTTGATTCGTACTCAATGACAGAGCAGATGCTCTCTACCCTGCAGAAAGATTTTGATTGGGTGCTCTTTATTTGCAGCATACTGGTCTTCATCTTTTTGACTATTGCCTTCAGGAGAATAGAGTTGGCTCTTACCGCCTTTCTTCCTATGGTTGTAAGCTGGATTTGGATAACCGGAATAATGGGCATAACGGGGGTGGATTTCAATATCGTGAATATAATTCTGGCCACCTTTATATTTGGGCTCGGCGATGATTATACCATATTTATGGTGGAGGGATTGCAGTATGAGCATACTCACAACAAACAGTTGCTATCTTCCTATAAAACAGGCGTTACCCTCTCTGCGCTCACTATGCTTATAGGGCTTGGCTCTATGTATATAGCACTTCACCCTGCGCTGCGTTCGCTTGCTCAAGTGGCGGTAATAGGAATGATTTGCGTTGTGGCTATGGCCTTTATACTTCCGCCATACATATTCAGTTTTCTTACAACCGTTTCATATAAAGGCAAACGCTATATGCGCTTTGCTCCTTTGAGGCTTTCGGATATTGCAGTAACCCTTTATTGCATAGTGGTTTTTGCCCTTGCGAGCCTATGGGCGAGAGTAAAGTTGCTCTTTAATCCCAAAATGGATAGCGGCAAGTTCCGCTCTCTTGTGCAAAGGGCTATGGAGTTTTTTGCAAAACATTTTCCGCGCACCACTCTTACAATAGAGGGTGTTGATAGTAAGATGTTTGAGAGCCCAAGTGTAATTATCTGTAACCATCAGTCTCATTTGGATTTAATGTATCTGCTCTCTCTGTCTGATAAAATAACGGTCCTTACGGGCAAGTGGGCATATAACTCTCCTATCTATGGCGCATTTGTTCGCAAGGCCGGCTTTATCTGTATAGAAGATGGGTTGGAATCCTCTATGGCGCAGATTCAGCAGAGGGTAGGCGAAGGCTTTTCAATAGTAATCTTTCCGGAGGGAACTCGCAGCGAGGATTACACAATAGGCCATTTCCACAACGGAGCATTTGAGATAGCCGAGAGGCTGCAACTTCCTATCCAACCGCTGCTTATCTATGGTGCAGGGGAGCTTATGCCAAAGCGCGAGCTATTTGCAAGGCGTGCCGATATAGCAATAAAGGCACTCCCAAGAGTGCCTTACTCAAAACTTAATGAATGGGGCGAGCGCCCTTTGAAACAGGCGCACGCCTTCAGAAAATACTATCAGGCAGAATACAATGCTCTTGCGGAGCAGGTGCGCACTCCTAAATGGAGAGCCCGCCGCCAAAGGGCGCTGAATATCTACAAACAGACTACTTAACAGCAATCATATCTATCTCAACCATAGCATTCTTTGGGAGTGCTGCCACCTGGAATGCCACTCTTGCAGGATATGGCTCGCTGAAATATTTTGCATATACATCGTTGAGGGCGGCAAAGTTTGCCAGGTCCTGCAGATATACCGTAACCTTAACAGCATCAGCCATTTTGAAACCAGCTTCCTCAAGCACATTCTGCAAATTCTTGAATACCTGCTCAAGCTGCTCCTTAAAACCGCCAGGAACAAACTCGCCTGTTGCAGGATCTATCGGAAGCTGCCCGGAGGCGTAAATTGTGTTATCTACTACAACAGCTTGACTATAAGTGCCTACTGCCTTTGGTGCCTTAGGGCTTGCTACAATTTTTCTCATATCTCTTATTGCTTTTTTATTTGATAATTCTTTTATTTTGAGCATATTCTGTCATCCTGAGCACATTCTGTCATCCTGAGCATATTCTGTCATTCTGAGCGCAGCGAAGAATCTATAACTTATTATCCTCCTGCCTGTAAATATCCATAAGATATTC
>CADBUS010000180.1 GCA_902797895.1 uncultured Bacteroidia bacterium
CAGTAAGCTGAAAACGCTTTTTGGCACTGGACTTGGTCTTTAATTTTGGCATATCTTTACTTTTTTTTAATAGGTGCAATTATCATACTCATTCTCTTGCCCTCCAAAAGCGGCATCTTCTCTGCCTTGCCATACTCTTCAAGCTCTACCGCAAAACGCAGAAGCAGTTTCTCTCCCTGCTCGCTAAAGAGTATCGAACGCCCCTTAAAGAATACAAATGCCTTAACCTTGTTACCCTCTTTGAGGAAGTTCTTGGCGTGATTGAGCTTGAACTGAAAGTCGTGCTCATCTGTATTGGGGCCAAAGCGGAGCTCTTTAATCTCTGTCTTTGCAGCATTGGCCTTCATCTCCTTGGCCTTTTTCTTCTGCTGATAGAGATACTTCTGATAATCAATAATCTTGCAAACAGGAGGGTCTGCATTAGGAGCTATCTCCACCAAATCCAATTCCTGCTGTTGAGCCATCTTAAGAGCCTCAGACAAATGATATACCTTTGGCTCATCTATATTATCACCCACAACTCTTACTAAAGAGGCGCGGATCTGCTCGTTAACCCTTGGGCCGTCATCCTCTTTCTGGAATCTGTTAGGGCCTTTGGGGCCCATATTAGGGCCGCCACCTGGCTTTTGAACTTGGCTTGTTCCTTGCGGCCTATGAAAACCTCCGGAACGTGGTTTGAATGGTGCTATAAACTATCCTCCTATTATTAGAACCTGTTTTTAACTCTCCCTAAATATTTCAGAGAGCTCAAAAACAGTTTCTTAGTTAAACATTATTGTTATTCAGAAGGTTTTGCCGGCTCTCCCAGCTCCTCCTTTATCTTTTCATTTATAAAATTAGCAAACTCTTCAATCTTCATAACTCCCAAATCCACACCACCTTGCTGCCTAACCGCCACGCTTTGGGCCTCCATCTCCTTCTCTCCAACAACAAGCAGATAAGGCATCTTCTTCATCTCATTCTCCCTAATGCGTTTGCCTATAGTCTCGTTACGCTCGTCAATTGAGGCGCGAATTTCGGAATTTTTTAGAGAAGTACAAACTTTTTTTGCAAAATCCACATATTTTTCCCCAACAGGGAGCACTACGCACTGGTCCGGAGTGAGCCAAAGAGGGAGATTTCCACCTGTATGCTCCAACAACACAGCCACAAAACGCTCCATTGAGCCAAACGGCGCTCTGTGAATCATAATCGGGCGGTGTTTAAGGTTGTCTGCACCGGTATATTCAAGCCCAAACCTCTCCGGCAGATTGTAATCCACTTGTATTGTACCAAGCTGCCATTGGCGTCCTATGGCATCCTTTACCATAAAATCGAGCTTAGGACCATAGAAAGCGGCCTCTCCATACTCTATCTTTGTTTTAAGTCCCCTCTCTTGAGCAGACTCTATTATTGCCTGCTCTGCTCTGTCCCAATTTTCATCGCTGCCAATATATTTGGAGCGATCTGTTTTGTCGCGCAGCGAAACTTGAGCTGTAAATTGCTCAAATTTAAGGGTTTTGAATATGTAGAGTACTATATCAATAACCTTGCAGAACTCCTCTTTCAACTGATCCGGGCGCACAAACAGGTGAGCATCGTCTTGAGTAAATCCGCGCACCCTTGTAAGGCCGTGCAACTCGCCGCTCTGCTCATACCTATATACAGTTCCAAACTCGGCAAAGCGAATTGGAAGATCTTTATATGAACGCGGCTTGGTCTTGAATATCTCGCAATGGTGAGGGCAGTTCATTGGTTTGAGCAAAAACTCCTCTCCCTCCTGCGGAGTGGTAATAGGGCGGAATGAATCCTTGCCATATTTTGCCCAGTGTCCGCTGGTAATGTATAGCTCCTTTTGCCCTATATGCGGTGTAATTACAGGCAGATAGCCGTAATCTGTCTGTACCTTTTTCAAAAAGTTCTCCAATCTGCCCCTAAGCGCAGCTCCACGTGGCAACCAAAGCGGCAAGCCTGCACCCACCTTCTGGCTGAAAGCAAAGAGTTCCAGCTCTTTACCGAGTTTGCGATGATCTCTCTTCTTTGCCTCTTCCAATACTTTGAGATACTCGTCAAGCATACTCTTTTTAGGGAATGTTATCCCGTAGATACGGGTGAGCTGCTTACGCTTTTCATCTCCTCTCCAGTAAGCTCCGGCAATAGAGGTGAGCTTAATTGCCTTAATCATAGAGCTGTTCATAATGTGCGGGCCGCGGCACAAATCGGTAAAATTACCATTGGTGTAGAAGGATATTGTGCCATCTTTAAGCTCATCTATAAGCTCCGTCTTATACTCATCGTGCTTTGCGGCAAAGTAGGCAAGTGCCTCGTTTTTAGGCACATCCTTTCTCTCGTAACTCTCCCCTGCGCGGGCAAGCTCCATCATCTTCTCCTCAACAGCCTTCAAATCTGCCTCAGCGATAGTTCTCTCCCCAAGATCCACATCGTAATAAAAACCATTCTCAATGGCCGGCCCTATACCAAACTTAATGCCCGGATAGAGAGCCTCAAGTGCCTCTGCCATAAGGTGAGAGGAGGAGTGCCAAAAGGCCTTCTTTCCCTCGTCATCCTCCCATTTGTGGAGACGGATTGCAGCATCAGCTTCAATAGGAAATCTCAGGTCGCAAACCTGATCATTAACAGAGACAGACAACACCTCTGCGGCCAATCGGGGGCTGATGCTCTGCGCTATCTGATACCCCGTTACGCCTTTCTCAAAATCTCTTACACTTCCATCTGGAAATGTTATCTTAATCATACTCATAATACTAAACTATAAGACTATAGGGCGCAAATGTACAATTTTTATATCTTTGCATCAAATAAGAATTAAATCAGCTAAAAGATGGAGAGTTACTTGAATAACAAAATAGAGGCTAAACAGCCTATAAACAAATGGAATAGAGCTGCTATAGATGGTCTTAAACTCGCTGCAATAAGCATTGCTTTTATGCTTATAGCTCAAATGGTAAAAGGCGGCCTATCTGTAGTTCTAACCCTTTTGAAGCTGGGCGCTACCATTGGATTCCTGTGGTGGGCAATGAAAAAGTATTCAAAGGATAACGCTGCTATTCAGGGCACTACGCCATATTCAGAGGTTTTCAAATATGGTATTATCACCTCATTCCTCTCATCTATTGTATTGGCTGTATTTCTCTATATAAATATGGTTTGGATAAATCCGGATGCCATTGAGGCGGCTTTGGATGCCTACCAGAGCCAGATGCGCA
>CADBUS010000181.1 GCA_902797895.1 uncultured Bacteroidia bacterium
CCGCCATTCGTGCGGCTTGTAAACATTGTGCTGACACATAAAAACCACCACAAGTTGGAGCAGGCGGCCCTCTCTTTGACTACCGTTCTTAAAAACTCCGGAGCCATAAACCCGATAGAGATAAATGGCCCATTTTCTCCTAGCATTGAGAAGATTAGAGATGAGTATATAAAATGTTTAAGTGTCAAGTTCAGGCGAGATGCCAACCTGCAACGCAACAAAATTGCTCTTGCAAACATTATTGAGAAGATGAAACTTCCGCTCCATATCTATTTGGATGTGGATCCTGCTTAAAGAATAAAATAAAAAATGCTATTTTTGTAGTTTTAGGAACCATTTGAATTAGATAAAAATTACTCTCGATGGGAAAAGTCATAACAATAGCCAACCAGAAGGGCGGAGTAGGCAAAACCACAACCGCCATAAACCTGGCTGCATCGCTTGCTGTTTTGGAGAAAAAGACTCTGCTTATAGATGCAGATCCGCAAGCCAATGCCACCTCAGGACTCAACTTCAACCCCAACTCCACAGATAAAAAGACCACATACGAGGTACTGATAGGCAAGAGGAGTTTTGAGGAGGTGATACTCCCCACAGACATAGAGAATCTTAGCGTAGTACCCTCTCACATAAACTTGGCCGGCGCTGAGATTGAACTTGTAGAGAATATCGAGGAGATAGAGCAGAGAGCCGGCGTTATGAAGGGTGCTATGGAGAGCATTAGAGATAAATTTGATTACATAATCATAGATTGCTCACCATCGCTCGGAACTGTAACCATAAATACTTTGGTGGCAGCAGATTCTGTAATAATACCTATACAGAGCGAGTTCTTTGCTCTTGAGGGGCTCGGCAAGCTGCTAAACAACATCAAGCTGATTCAGAACGAGCTAAACCCAAATCTTACCATAGAGGGCTTTTTGCTCACAATGTTTGACTCTCGTTTAAGGCTTGCTAATCAGGTTGCCGAGGATGTAAGGCAACACTTTGGAGCAATGGTGTTTGAGACGGTTATAAATAGGAATGTAAGACTCAGCGAGGCTCCGAGCCACGGAAAGCCTGTTATACTGTATGATGCAATGAGTATGGGCTCAAGCAACTACCTCAATCTTGCTAAAGAAGTTATAGCTAAAAATCTCTAAGAAAGATGAGTAAGAAATTGCAAAACAAAGGTTTAGGAAGAGGGCTCGGCTCTCTGCTTCCCTCCTCCGGAGAGGCGGCACAAAAGAGCATAGTAGAGCAAGCCTCTCACTCTCCGCTCACATCAATCAAAGAGATTGAACTTAAAGATATTCTGCCCAACCCATATCAGCCGAGAACTGAATTTGACAATCAGAAAATAGAGGAGCTTGCCGCCTCAATAAAGGCTATGGGAGTTATCCAGCCAATTACTGTAAAAAAACTCTCGGTTGGCAAGTACCAGATAATCAGTGGAGAGAGGCGTTTCAGAGCCAGCACGCTGGCAGGAATTAAAACCATACCTGCATATATCAAGGATGTAGAGGAGGACTCTATGTTGGAGATGGCTCTTGTGGAGAATATTCAGAGGGAGGATTTGGATGCCATTGATATAGCCATAAGTTTCCAAAGGCTTATAGATGAGTGTAATCTCACTCAAGAGGAGCTGTCGGAAAGAGTGGGTAAAAAGAGAGCCACCATTGCCAATTACCTAAGACTCTTGAAGTTGGATCCGCAGATTCAGGTAGCCATAAAGAGCGGACAGATTACTATGGGACACGCCAAAGCCATACTCGGATTGGAAAACCCTGCGGCACAACTCAAACTCACAAAAGATATAATAGAGGCCGGCCTCTCCGTAAGAGAGAGCGAAGCGTTGGTTCAAAAACTGAACGGGCAGAATTCTCAACCGAGCAAACTCAAAGGCAGCTCTACTAAAAAGGAGTTGAGCCCTGTGGGGAGCCAGGCCACCGCCCTTATAGGCAAGTTCTTCAAAGAGGCAGTAAAGGTCAAACCTTTGGAGAGAGGAGGCCAAATTATAATCCGCTATAATTCAGATGGCGAGCTAAAAGAGTTCTTGTCAACTCTCCAGCAGGTCTCAAAATAGCGGGCAGCCAAAGGAACACATTTTGCAGTAAAAAAGCTATTGTGCATAAAAGGATATTTTTAGTATCGGTTTTAATTGCCTCGGCGATAGTTACAATTCTAACGCCCGGCTCTTTGCGTGCACAATTCAATCCAGGGGCTGCAGGAACAATGCTCTCACAAATTTCCACCACAGATACATCCTACTACGACAAAGACTCTACCGTTGTCTCATTTTCAGTAAAGAGATATTTCAGATCTTTGGCTCATAAGGATACTATGTCTCTCTCCAATATGTTCTTCGGGGCTATGGTGCTGCCCGGCACAGGCCAGATTTACAACAGAGATTATTGGAAAGTGCCTGTTATCTATGGTGCTATGGGAGGGTGCATAACCGGTGCCGCCATATACAACGGCAAGTGGAAAAAAAGCGGAGAGCAGAGCGACCGGCAAATGCGTAATATTCTCATTTGGGGGGCTGTAGCAACATACTGGGGGCAGCTTGCAGATTGCACAATAAGATACAAATCAAAGAGCGATCATCTGCCGGCAAGAGCATCAATCTACTCGGCTCTGCTGCCAGGGCTTGGGCAGGCATATAACGGAGATTACTGGCACATACCGCTTTACTATGCCGGATTTATGGTGAGCGGCTACAGCTGGTCTTTCAATCAGAAGCAATACAAAAGATACAGAAACTTTTACAAGCAGTATGCGGAGGGGACCTACACAGGCCATCTCTCAGAAGATAATATTGTCTGGTTCAGAGACTATTACAGGCGTAACCGAGATTACTCCATACTTGCAACCACACTTATCTATGTGCTTAATATAATAGATGCCAATGTATTTGCACACTTTACTCACTTTGATATATCTGACGATATTTCTTTGAATGTGCAGCCAACAATATTGAATTCGCAATCCCCCTCTTGGGGAGGGGCCTATACTCTCAACCAAGATTATAGCAGCAATACGTTCGGCATACAGATGAACCTTACATTTTGATAACGAATTAGAAGATATAATGAAGATGAAGGCAGGAAAATTTATTTTAATTGCAGTGCTTTTTGCAGTAAGTGCAGGCTACCTAACAACAGATAGTTACGCACAGGTTAAAAAGAGTCGCAAAGAGTTGCTGAAAGAGAACGACAAGCTCAGAAGAGAGATAGATTCCCTCAAAAATCTTTTAGGAGATGAGATAGAGGTGGCAGACAGCATTGCTACGGAAGAGGATACCATAAATGTTTCCGGAAACTCTGTTACCAACACAGAGATTTATGAGATTGACTCTCCGGGAACCAATCCTGATAGTCTGCTCAGTATATGGTATTTGCAAAAGCAGCTTGCCAACTTCAATACCTCTGTGCAAGATGTGGGGGAGCACAACTATACATCCGATATACCGGACGAGGTTTTCATCGAGAATATCAAAAAGATGAACTCTATAATTCCTATACCATACAACAATGTGGTTAAGAATTACATAGTTTTCTACACACAGAAAACACCTCACCGCACAGCCGGAATCCTCGGCCTTGCAAAATACTATATCCCTATGTTTGAGGAGATTTTTGACTCCTACAATATGCCTAAGGAGTTGGCGGCAGTCGCTATTATTGAGTCTGCTCTCAACCCATTTGCCGTATCGGTTGCCAAGGCCAAGGGTATGTGGCAGTTTATGTACACCACCGGCAAGCAGTACGATTTGGAAATAAGCTCTTATGTAGATGAGAGATTAGATCCGGAGAAGAGTTGCCACGCTGCTGCAAGATACCTGAGAGATGCATACGCTATTTTTGGAGACTGGGCTCTTGCCATCTCCTCTTACAACTGCGGTGCAGGCAATGTGAACAAAGCCATAAGAAGAGCCGGAAGCAGAGATTTTTGGTCTATCTACCCTTATCTCCCAACAGAGACAAGAGGCTATGTACCAGCCTTTGTAGGAGCACTTTATATGCTCAACTACTATCAGAATTATAACATAGTTCCAAACCACGTGCAGATGCCTGCCCACGTAGATACATTCAAAATTTACCGCAATCTGCACTTTGAGCAGATTAGCGAGAACCTTGATATCTCCGTTGACGAGCTACGCCAGCTCAATCCGCAGTATCTGAATAATATGATACCTGCAAGCACAAACGGCTATATACTCAAACTCCCATACACTCTCACAAGTGCCTTTATCGATAAAGC
The DNA here is from genome assembly GCA_902797895.1 of uncultured Bacteroidia bacterium. Lineage (GTDB taxonomy): Bacteria > Bacteroidota > Bacteroidia > Bacteroidales > UBA932 > Egerieousia. Next base: position 4,243 of record CADBUS010000181.1, read on the forward strand.
AGAAGAGATTTACAAATACAAAGACAGCATCTACTTCAATCCTATCGTATATAACAAGTACCATAGCTCCAACTCAAGCAACACAAATGCAGGAGGCTCCAACAAAATATACCACAAGGTTCGCAAAGGGCAGACACTTGCGTCAATAGCAAAGAGATACGGAGTTACCACAGCCCAGTTAAAGAGATGGAACAGGCTCAAGAGCAACTATGTAAGAGTAGGCCAGACTCTTGCAATAGTGAGAGGCAATGCCGGAGCATCTTCCGGCTCATCTGCATCCGGCAGCACAAAGAGCAGTTCCAAAACAACAGGCTCCGGCTATACAACCTATACGGTAAAGAACGGAGATTCGCTCTACAGTATAGCCAAAAAGCATAATATGAGCCTCAACGATTTGCTCAAACTCAATGGATTAACCACAAAATCCAAGATATATGCAGGCCGTAAGATAAAGGTAAAAAAATAGGCTTGCACCAAAGTACAATCCTGTAATTGTAAAAAAGTTTAAGGCCGAGCGGATAAATTTACCGTTCGGCTTTTTGTTTGCACCCCCTTGCAATATATTTGCCTCAAAAGAGAGGTGAGTATGAAGGTGGCGATAGTAATTACAATATCCGCAACACTCTTATGCGGTTGCAGTATGCAAAAAATAAATAGGTTAGATAATGATAGCGCGGCATCTTCAGCGGTAGCTGCTCGCTACGATAATCTATTGGATGAGATGCGAGAAGAGCTTCATCAGGCGGAATCAGAGGAATTTAGGGAAGTAAATAATATGGAGGCCACAGCAGAGGAGCTGCTATCCACAATGGAGAAATTCCATAAAAGGCCGATAAATCTGAACAATACAAACGCTACCACCCTCAAAGAGCTTGGGCTGCTTACAGATTTTCAGATAGCAGCGCTATTGGAGTATGTAGATAAACACGGTGCAATACTCTCATACGCAGAACTTAGCCTGCTGCACGGCTTTTCTGAAGAGATAGTAACCGCCTTAAGGCCCTACATACAACTTGGGGAGGCTGCCATAAAGCGGCAGGGCTTTTTCAAAGAGCTCAACACCACTCTCTTTGCAAGATATGGCCAAACAGCGAATCTGCCACTAAAGAGCAGAGATGATATAACCGCAACTCGGCAAGTCAGATACAGAAGCAGCTACTCAGATTTGGCGGATATAGCTCTGCTTTGCAACCAATACCCCAACGGAAAAGAGAAACTCTTTTATAGCCTTAAAATCAACAATATAAACCTAAATAAAAAAGGGAGCTTTGCAATAAGGAGCATAGCCTTGGGAGATATTTCTGCCAAGTTCGCTCAAGGGATTTTGCTTTGGAATGGCCTAACTTTCAATGGCTCTGAAGAGAATAACGGCTTTGTTAAAAGGGGCGATGAGATAGCTCTTTACACATCAAGCGACACTACAAAAAGGCTAACTGGAGCTGCCGTAAAAATTGCTGCTGCCGCTGCAGAGCTAACCGCTCTATACTCTTTCAACAGGCAGCTTGCAGCAATGAGGCTTACATATCTGTTCAGCCATCTTAAAATAGGGATTAACCTCAGTAATAACCTGTTAAATAAAGAGTTAATCTGCTCAAGCGATATTTACACCTCTATAGGAGGAGTGCTAATCTTTGCAGAGGGAGCATACTCTAAAAAGGGGATTGCCGCCCTTGCCGGCCTCTCTATTCCAAAACTCAACATAGGAGCAAAAGAGTGGGCAATAAACGCTCTTGCAAGAAGTTATGGCAAGGAGTTCAACTCTCCATACGGCGGCTCCTACTCCACAATAACTAAAATCCAAAATCAGCGAGGCATTTCGGCAAGAATAAAAGGGCCTCTATATAAGCGAATAAAGCTCTCATTAGGAGCCGATTACACCGCCTATCCCGCACCTCGTTACAGGGTTAAAGGCCCCTCCTCCACCACAAAAGCCTATCTTAAACTGAATTGGAACGATTCAAAATTTTTTGCCTCCCCAAAGAATGAGATATGGACAAAGCTCTCCCTTAAAAGAGATGTGGAATATTTTGGAACAAAGAGCGCAACAACACTTTGCATCATCAAGGGCTACGGCAAACTCTATCTCTCAAGAGGCATTACACTCTTTAGCCGTTATGAGCTTAACTCATCGGGAGGAAAAGCTATTTCGGCCAATATGAGTTTAAGAGCAGTTGCGGGGCTTGTAACAGCCTACACCGGAGCTATTTTGTATGATGTCCAAAGCTGGAGCGGCAGAATCTACTTTTATGAGCACGATTTGCCCTTCACCTACTCCACCCATCTGCTATACGGCAAGGGGATAGATAGCTATGCCGCCATAAACGCAAAGCTCAGCCGATGGCTGAGCCTGCACTTAAAATTTCAACAACGCAGTACTAAACTCCAATTCAAGGTTGGAGCAAAGTTGGAGCTATAGCTCCAAGCCCTGTTTGAGTTTCTCTACATATTGGTCTATCTTTCTCATCTGCCTTGGAATAGCTATATTCTGCGGACAGTGTGGCACACAGTGATGGCAACCTATGCAATGGTTGGCCTGGCGCAGCGCAGGCACCGCCCTGTCATATCCGATAAGAAAAGCCCTTCTGGCTTTACGGTATTGTGGATCCTGAGTAGAAGATGGCATATTGCCCTCATTTATACACTTGTTGTAGTGGAGCAGAATGGCAGGAATATCTATGCCGTATGGGCAAGGCATACAGTACTTACAATCGTTACAAGGTATTGTAGGATATTTGAGCATCATCTGCGCAGTCTCCTCCAAGAACTCCATATCACTCTCTGTTACAGGAGTTAATGGGCAATAAGAACGCAAATTGTCTTGCAGGTGCTCCATATAGGTCATACCGCTTAACACCGTAAGCACATTAGGGAAGGAGCCTACCCAGCGGAAAGCCCAAGAGGCCACGCTCTTGCCAGGCTCCCTTCTCATAAGAGTCTCTGCAACATAGTTAGGCACTTTGGAGAGCCTGCCGCCAAGCAGCGGCTCCATAATAACTGCCGGTATTCCCCTCTTTGTAAGCTCCCCATAAAGATACTCCGCATCGGTATTGCGGGCGTTCACCTCCTTGGCGTGCTTCCAATCCATATAGTTCATCTGAATCTGCACAAAATCCCACTTGTATTTATCGTGATTTTCAAGCAGATAATCAAACACTTTAATATCGCCGTGATATGAGAAGCCAAGATTGCGGATTTTGCCGGCCTCGCGCTCTTTCAGCAGAAAATCCAAAACGCCGTTATCTATGTATCTGCCTTTGAATGTAGCAGGTCCATCATCTCCCATACCAATTCCGTGCAGCAGATAATAATCTATGTAATTAACTTGTAGCTCCTTGAACGACTTGTGATACATTGCTATAGAAGCCTCTCTGCTCCAGGTGGATGGAGCAAAGTTGGATAGCTTTGTTGCAATAAAGTATTTGCTCCTGTCGTGCCTTGAGAGAGCTATGCCTGTGGCCCGTTCGCTCTCTCCCTTGCAATAGGCAGGAGAGGTATCAAAGTAGTTTACTCCGTGCTCTATTGCATAATCTACCAACTTGTTCCATTGCTCTTGATCTATGGAAGAATCAGATTCTCTGGCACTTGTATTATCTATTGTAGGAATCCTCATACAGCCATACCCAAGCAGAGAGACCTTCTCCTTCGTTTTGGGATTCTCCCTCATAGTCATCTTATCTGTAGGTATTTCTCTCTTATTGTCATACACATCAACCAGAGGATTCTTTTTCTTACATCCGGGCAATGAGCTTGTTATGGCCAAAGCTCCAACAACCGCAGAGGTTGCTGCCCCCTTTTTTATAAAACTCCTTCTGCTAAGAAGAGCATCGCCCTTTTGAGAGCCATTCTCTTTTGCCATATCTTTTTTCTCTTTCATAACTCTCTGTTTTATATTAGTTTATGCTGCTGATGCCCCTCAACATAAATAGCACTTATTGGGCGCACAGGGCATACATATTCACACGCACCGCAGCCAATACATCTCTCCACATCCACAACAGGGAACTTTGGAGATTTTTCATCGGAAGGATCTATCTCCACCATAGTAATTGCTCCCACAGGGCAGTGCTTGGCGCAGTTGCCACAATGAGTACCTGAAACCATAGGCAAACAGAGACCGGCATCCCACTCAGCGTGGCCTATCTGAATAGAGGATTTCTCCTCTTTAGTAATCTTCACTATAGCTCTGGCAGGGCAAACCTCAGAACATTTTGTACATTCAGGCCTGCAGTAACCTCTTTCGTATGAGGCTCTTGGCTGCATAAGTGTCATTATGTTCCCCGATGGTCTGAGTACATTGTTAGGGCATACGGAAACACAGAGTTGGCAACCTGTACAATGCTTTGTAAAGTTGCTTATACCCTTTGAGCCGGCAGGCACTATCTCCTGCTCTCTCTTTATAATCTGCTTATCCTCAATAATCGCCAACCCTCCATCCACAACCTTATCCTGTGCCTTGATTGCGGCAGCAGAGGCCATAACAGCTCCCACTCCTATAAATGCTCTGCGTCCCATATCGGAGCTCTTGCCTTGAGAGGCGGCAGCCTTAACGGCCTCAGCTTCAGCCTTGTATTTTTTTGATGTGTAGGATATTGCGTTTTTATTGCACTTGGATATGCAATCTCCGCACACAACACAACGACTATAATCTATCTTATGCTCCTTAATGTTTATGCAGGAGGCCTTGCAGTTTTTAACACATAGCGAACAGCCAACACACTTGCTCTTCTCTATCGCAACCTTAAAGAGTGAAAATCTTGCAAAAAAACTGAGAAATGTCCCAACAGGACAGATTGTATTGCAATAGGTTCTGCCATTTCTCCAAGATAGTATGCCAAGTAGAACAAAGGTTGCAGCCGCCACTACAAATGTGCCTAATCCTTTCATCCACACCTCTTTGGTGTAAAAAGCATAGCTATCGGCACGCTCTGCAAAATAGGCAAGCAGATTGTTGCCCCATTGGTAGAGAGGAGCAAAGAGATTCTGGGCTATTCTGCCGTATGAGCTGTAAGGGGCAAGCAGAGCAACAAAAGAGGCTACACCTACCACAATGGCTGCCAAAAAGAGAACAAGCATTGTATATCTGAGCCACCCTATCTGCTTGGAGTAGGAGTAGCGGTTCTTTTTGCTCTTTTTACCAAACCAACCAAAGATATCCTGCAATACCCCAAGTGGACAGATTACAGAGCAATAGATTCTCCCAAACAGGAGAGTAAGAATAAGCAATATGGCCACTATCACAAAGTTAGCAGCCAAAAAAGCGGGGAGAAACTGGATTTTTGCCATCCATCCTAACCAATAATGGAGTGTTCCCGTAAAATCGAGAAAGAGCAAGGTAACCCCCACAAAACAGATTATGGCAAGAGTGGTCCTTACTTTCTTAAGCATAAATATTTTTGTTAATTGTTAATGTTGTTGTGTCTGATACAGTTGCTCTATATGCGTTTGCTCTGCTGTTAATCTACTTTGTATTTGTAGGTTACGCTTTGCAAATCGCTGTTTGCCTTGGCTATCTTTTGAGCAAGTTCGCTCTTGAAGGCGCAGAATTTCTCAAACAGAGCGCTATCGCTCTGGGCCAAAATCTGCATAGCAAATATAGCGGCGTTCTTAGCTCCATCTGTAGCCATAGTGGCCACCGGAATACCGGAAGGCATCTGCACAATAGAGAGCAGGGAGTCCCAACCGTCGAGAGAATTAGAAGATTTTATAGGCACCCCTATAACAGGCAGAGGGGTTGAGGCAGCAATAACACCAGGCAGATGAGCAGCCCCGCCGGCTCCCGCAATTATAACTTTAACTCCTCTTAAATGAGCATTTTTGGCAAATTCGGCCACCATATCCGGCACCCTGTGGGCAGAGAGAGCGTTAATCTCAAAAGGAATCTCCATTTGGTCTAAAAACTTTGCGGCATCCTCCATAATTTTAAGGTCTGAGGTACTGCCCATAACAATGCTTACAAGTGGTTTCATAAAATAAACGAGATATAAGTTTACCAACTCCACAAAATTAACTATTTTTGGCTCAAATAAGCAAATAAAGAGGCCCCTTATGGAAAAGATTCAACTACAAGACAAGCGCTTTAAGCTATATATGCCATATCAGCAGATACAGCAAGCTGTAGATAATGTGGCAGAAAAGATTAACGCAGATATGAAAGATGTAGATACCCCTATCTTTTTGGGGGTGCTGACAGGCTCTTTTATGTTTTTGGCAGATCTTATGAAGCGTATTCAAGTGCAGTGCGATGTGGTATTTATCCGCCTTGCATCATACGAGGGTACAAGCTCCACAGGAAAGGTGCAGCAGCTGCTCGGGCTTACAAAGAGCGTTAAAGGCAGAACGGTTGTGGTTGTGGAGGATATTGTAGATACGGGAACAACCATATCGGAGTTGCATCATATACTCTCAGAGGCCGGAGCCAAGGAGATTAGAATATGTACGCTGTTGCTTAAGCCAAACAAGTACTGCGGAACTCTCAAGATAGATTACCCCGCACTTGAGATTCCTAACGATTTTATAGTTGGTTACGGATTGGATTACAATCAGTTAGGGAGGCAGTACAAGGATATATATGTGTTAGATGAAGAGGTGGATGAGGAGGAGAACTCAAAGAGAAAATCAATAAATGTAAGATAATGAAATACTATATTTTGTTCGGGCCCCCGGGTGCGGGCAAAGGCACTCAAGCCAAACTTATATCAAAAGAGTTTAACCTGCTCCACGTATCTACAGGCGAGCTGCTTAGGAAAGAGATAGCCGAGGGAACAGAACTCGGCATTATGGCTCAGCAGATTATATCTGAGGGGCATCTTGTTCCAGACGATATTGTTGTTGGTATGATAGAGCATATATTCTCCACTACAGAGGGTGTAAACGGCTTTCTATTAGATGGTTTTCCACGCACAATCAACCAGGCCAAGATGCTTGACAAGATGCTCAAAGAGGATGAGCACGCCAAGGTAGATAAGGTTATATCGCTAATAATAAGCGATGCCACAATCTTTGAGAGAATTGGCAAAAGAGCAGAGGTTGAGGGGAGAGAAGATGATGCAGCCTCAGCCATTATCAAAAACCGCATAGATACATATCATACTCAAACAGAGCCTCTTATTGAGTATTACAAAGAGCAGGGCAAATACTATCCTATAGAGGGAGAGCGCTCAATAGAGGAGGTCTTTGAGAGTGCCTGCGCCCTTATAAAAGAGTAGCGGCAGAATATAAAAATCTAATAGTAAGGAGATAGCAAATGCCAAACACAGATTTTGTAGATTATGTAAAACTCCACCTCAGCTCCGGCGCAGGAGGCAACGGCTCTATGCACCTGCACAGAGAGAAGTTCATAGATAAAGGGGGGCCGGATGGAGGTAACGGAGGCAAAGGCGGCAGCATAATAATGGAGGGAGACAGCCAGCAGTGGACTCTCATAAGCCTCAAATTCCGCAAACACATAGATGCAGAAAATGGTGTAAATGGTAGCGGCAACCTATGCACAGGAGCTGATGCTAAGGATATTATACTTAAAGTACCACTGGGCACAGTAGCTAAGAATGCAGAGACCGGAGAGGTTGTGGGAGAGGTTACTACCCACGGACAGAGGTGCGTATTGCTCAAAGGAGGGCGTGGAGGTAAAGGCAATGCCTTCTTCAAAACAGCCACACGCCAAACCCCAAAGTTTGCACAACAGGGAGAGCCCGGCCTGGAGGGATGGTTTATATTGGAGATGAAAGTGCTTGCAGATGTGGGACTTGTAGGCTTTCCAAATGCCGGAAAATCTACCCTTCTCTCCACCGTATCTGCAGCCCACCCCAAAATAGCAGATTACGCCTTTACCACACTTGAACCGAGCATCGGCATTGTAAGGTATTACGATGATCTCTCATTTGTTATGGCAGACATCCCCGGAATAATAGAGGGAGCACACAAGGGTAAAGGGCTTGGGCATAGGTTTTTGCGCCATATAGAACGCAACTCCATACTCCTGTTTTTGGTATCGGCGGAGAATCTTGAGATTTCAAAAGAGTACAACATACTGCTCAAGGAGCTGAAGATGTATAATCCGGAACTGCTTGACAAAGAGCGCATACTCGCAGTAACAAAGTGCGATTTGCTTGGGAATGACCAACAACTTATCAAGCAGCTAAAGAGAAAGCTCCCCAAAAAAATTCCCGCAGTTTTTATCTCATCCGTAACAGGAGAAGGTATCAAAGAGCTAAAGGATCTTATTTGGAACACCCTCACCTCCAAGCAATAAAGGTGCAGGCCAATAGAGGCAGACCATAAATGCTAAAATAGATAGAGTTATGGAACAGGTTGAATATTTGCAAAATTTAGACAGAGAGGTAACTCTGGCCATAAATGGCTTCCATTCAGAATTTTGGGACTCTGTAATGCTATTGCTCTCCGGCAAACTCACCTTCATCTGGCTCTACGCGCTCATAGCCATATATATCTTCGGGCGCAGTCAGTACAGAATGGCCGGAGTACGCCTGAAGAACAACATAACCCTGTCGGCGATTATAATTCTCTCCTGCCTGCTGGTATTTACACTTACAGACCTAATTGGACACGAGGTTATAAAGCCCTTTTTCAAACGGCTCAGGCCGGGGCACGATCCCATAATAGGAGAACTTGTAAGAACTCCAGACGGCAAAGGAGGCAAGTATGGCTTTGTAAGTAACCACGCGGCTAACTTCATAGGCTTTGCCACAATATCCGCGCTCTTTATAAAGAGATATTGGTACACAATAACAATATTCTTTGTGGCACTTGCTGTAAGCTACAGCCGTATCTATTTGGCACGCCATTTTTTAGGAGACATCATAGG
>CADBUS010000182.1 GCA_902797895.1 uncultured Bacteroidia bacterium
AGAAGTGTAAATTCTGTAGCGTCAAGAGCACGCCGCAAGAAAATTTTAAAGCAGACCAAAGGCAACTTCCACGCAAGGGCTAATGTTTACACAGTAGCAAAGAATACCCTTGAGAAAGGTTGGACACACGCCTACAACGATCGTAAGGACAAAAAGAGAAATTACAGAGTTCTTTGGATTCAGAGAATCAACGCTGCTGTAAGGGCTTATGGTATGAACTACTCACAGTTCATCGGCCGCCTTGCAAAGAGCGATATCTCTTTGAATCGTAAGGTTCTTGCAGATCTTGCGATGAACAATCCGGAGGCTTTTGAGCAGGTTGTAAAATCTTTGAAATAACCATCTTATCCGTCACTCTGAGAACATTCCGTAACTCTCCGCAAAGAGTATAAAGAATAATCTGAATGACGAAGAGAGTGCAAAAAACTTTAAGATGGCTATAAAATTTTACAAGAACAAATGGTTTAAGTTTGCCTTCTGGGGGACTCTTTACCTTTTGTGGGTTATATGGCTTGGAAATTACTGGTGGCTTTTGGGGCTGCCGGTAATTTTTGATTTGTACATAACCAAAAAGGTAAGGTGGGCTTTCTGGCGGCCAAAGCAGAAAAAGGGCGGTCTGGCCGGCTCTGTTTTAGACTGGTTGGATGCTGTAATCTACGCAGTTGTAGCTGCTATGATTATAAAGATATTCTGGTTTGAGGCCTTTACGATACCCTCTCCATCTATGGAGAAGACTTTGTTTACAGGCGATTATCTCTTTGTCTCAAAGCTCTCTTATGGCCCAAAGGTGCCAGAGACTCCGCTCTCCGTTCCTTTGGTACACAACACAATGCCTCTCTCCGGAAAGGAGTCGTACACTACTTTAATTCAGAATAAGTACCGCAGGCTCAAAGGTTTCGGCCAGGTAAAGCGCGGAGATATAGTAGTATTTGCCTTTCCTAACGGAGATACGGTTCTCAAACAGAGTCCGCAGGCGGACTACTACCAACTTTTGCGCCTGAGCAATGGCGATAGGGAGTTTCTTATCAATAACTTGGGGCCTGTTATAGTTCGCCCTCGCGATAAGAAAGACCACTATGTAAAAAGATGTGTGGCCATTAGCGGAGATTCGCTTAGCGTACGCAGCGGAGTGGTGTATGTTAATGGAGAGAAAGAGCCATTGAGAGAGACTCTTCAAAGCTCCTATACAATTGTAACAAAGGGAGATCCTATAAACAGCACCATATTGGACGATATGGAGATTAACCCTGCAGATGCAATCTTTGATCCGGCATTGCCGGGCTATCTCGATATTCCTCTGACAGCGAGTGAAGCAGAGCAGATATCCAAGCTGCCTATCATTGTCTCATTGGAGGAGAATATAGATAGTTACCCTCCCGATTATCCGGATTCTTGGCAGACCATATTTCCGTTTGATACTTTGCGTCATTGGACCAAAGATAATTACGGTCCGATATGGATACCATCCAAGGGGGCTACTATTGAGCTGAATGCAGAGAACATCTCTCTCTACAGACGCCTGATTACCTCATACGAGGGTAACACCCTTCAAGAGAAAGATGGTGCCTTCTTTATAAACGGAGAGGCGGCCGCAACCTACACATTTGCTCAGAACTACTATTGGATGATGGGAGATAACAGACATAACTCCCTGGATTCCAGATATTGGGGCTTTGTGCCTGAAGATCACATAGTTGGAACCCCATATATTATCTGGTTCTCCAAGAATGCAAACCGCTCTTTCCCTAAGAATATCAGGTGGAAGAGAATTTTTAAGAATGTAAGAGGCAAATAGTTTGGGATTTAGAAAATAAATCCTATATTTGCAGCCCAATTTGAATAATATAAAAAGAGATATAACTATGGCAAGGGTTTGTCAGATAACAGGAAAAAAGAGAATGATTGGTAACAATGTATCTCACTCCAAAAGACGTACAAAGCGTGAGTTCTCCGTTAATTTGAGGGAGAAGAGATTTTGGCTTGAGAGCGAAAAGAGATTTGTTACCCTAAAGGTGAGCGCTGCCGGAATGCGCAATATCAATAAGAATGGCCTTGAGTATGAGCTTAAAAAGGCTATGGATAAAGGTTTACTTGAAGTTGTATAAGGAGGTTAAATTATGGCAGCTAAGAAAGAGAACAGAGTTCAGGTTATACTTGAATGTACTGAGCAGAAAGCAACAGGTGTACCGGGCATAAGCCGTTACATCACAACTAAAAATAAGAAGAATACAACCCAGCGTTTGGAGCGTAAGAAATACAATCCATTCTTAAAGAGGGTAACTCTTCACAGAGAGGTTAAATAATTAAAAAGTTAAATTATGGCAAAGAAAGCGGTTGCAACATTTGCTGGAGATAAGTCTCAAAATAAGAATGTTGTAAAATGTATCCGTATGGTCAGATCTAAGAAGACCGGTTCTTATTTCTTTGAGGAGTCTATAGTTCCTATAGGCCAAGAGAAAGATTTCCTTGCCGGAAAGAAGAACTAATTGAGCGATAGCTCATTAGAAGACCAAAAAAGGGTAAGGGGGTTGTCAAAGGTTTTGGCAACCCTTTTTGTCATTCAGAGCGTAAGCAAAGAATCTATTTCGGGAATCTACTGTTGAGACTCTTCGCTGTTGCTCAGGGTGACGGATGGGATTTTGCTATAAGAAAAATAAAGATTAACTTTAAGGCTCTAAAATTGAGGAAGAATGGGATTGTTTTTCAGAAAGAAGAAAAAGAATAGCTCTTTGGAGCTTGGTTTAACCAATACCAGAAGAGGTTTCTTTAGCCGAATGGCGCGTGCCATAATGGGTAAAGTAGATGTAGATGAGGAGGTTATGGAAAATATCGAGGAGGCTCTAATCTCCTCCGATGTGGGTATAGATACAACGGTTAAAATTATAGAGCGCTTGCAAAAGAGAGTAGAGAAGGAGAAAGCTGTTTCCACAGAGAGAGTTATGGAGATTCTCAAGGAGGAGATTGAGCAGATGCTCTCCGCCTCATCTACACTGCAAGTATCTGATAGCGAGTATGTAGAGACTGCCTTTACGGAGAATAGTAAGGTATTTGATTTTTCCAAAAAGCCATACGTTATGATGGTAGTTGGAGTAAACGGAGTGGGCAAGACCACCACTATAGGTAAAATTGCCGCCCAGCTTGTAAAGAGCGGTAAAAAGGTGGTTATAGGTGCTGCCGATACATTCCGCGCTGCGGCTGTGGAGCAGCTTGAGATTTGGGCGCAAAGAGCAGGAGCTGAAATAATTAAGCAGAAGCAGGGGGCAGATCCTGCTGCAGTAGCTTTTGATAGTATCAACTCTGCTGTGGCCCGCGGAGCAGATGTGGTTATAATAGATACTGCCGGCAGGTTGCAGAACAAGGTTGGCCTTATGAATGAGCTAACCAAAATAAAGAGCGTGATGGCCAAGGTTGTGCCAGATGCTCCTCACGATGTTATGTTGGTTTTGGATGGCTCAACCGGGCAGAATGCCTTTATACAAGCCAAGGAATTTACTAAAGCAACACAAGTTACCTCCTTGGCTGTTACCAAGTTAGATGGCTCTGCCAAGGGCGGTGTGGTAATAGGTATTGCGGAGGAGTTTAAAATTCCTGTAAAATTCATTGGGGTAGGGGAGCAGGTTGAGCAGCTGCAGGTTTTTGACAGACAGGCATTTGTGGACTCGCTCTTTACAGAGGCCGAGAAGCAGTAGTTTTTCGTTTAGGCAATAATTGTTATAAAGTACAGAAAATTAAATTATTATGGATATATCTTATAGCTGGTTAAAGGAGTATGTGAACTTTGATATAGCTCCCCAAAAGGTTGCTGCAATACTTACAGATATAGGTCTGGAGGTTGAGAGTATGGAATCTGTAGAGGAGATTCCGGGGGGGCTGGCCGGTGTGGTGGTAGCTCAAGTTGTTGAGTGCAAGGCACATCCTAATTCAGACCATCTCCATATTACTAAAGTAGATATAGGGCAGGGAGAGCCTTTGCAGGTTGTGTGCGGAGCTCCTAATGTGGCTGCCGGCCAGAAAGTTCTGCTTGCAACAGTAAATACAAAACTCACAATAGGAGGCGAGGAGATAAAAATTAAAAAATCCAAGATAAGAGGCGAGGAGTCCAACGGTATGATTTGCGCAGAGGATGAGCTTGGCATAGGAACAGACCACGCCGGCATTATGGTGTTGCCGAATGATGCTGTAATTGGCACACCTGCAAAGGATTACCTTGGGCTAAAGAGCGATACTGTATATACTATAGGGCTTACCCCAAACAGAATAGATGCTGCCTCGCTTATGGGAGTGGCAAGAGATTTTAGCGCCTATCTTAAACTCAACAACTTGGGCGGAGAGCTATCCGGCCCCTCTGTAGAAGATTTTGAGAAAGTGGTAAAAAACTCAGATGAGGCTATAGAGGTTGAGGTTAGGCAGAGCGATGCCGCACCGCGCTATAGCGGAGTAACAATAAAGGGAATAACTGTAAAAGATTCTCCGGACTGGCTGAAAAAGAGGCTTTTGGCTGTAGGTATGAGGCCTATCAATAATATAGTTGATATTACCAACTATGTGCTTATGGAGACAGGCAATCCTCTCCACGCCTTTGATGTAGATAAAATAAAGGGACGTAAAATTGTTGTTGATTATTGTGCAGAAGGGACTAAGTTTACAACTTTGGACGGGGTGGAGCGCACTCTATCCTCCACAGATTTGATGATTTGCAATGCGAGCGAGCCTATGTGTATGGCCGGTATATTTGGAGGAGCAGATAGCGGAATTAAGGGAGAAGCTGAAAATCAGGCTTCTACAACCTCTATCTTTTTGGAGAGCGCCTACTTTAATCCGGTTAGTATAAGAAAGAGTTCCAAAAGACATACTCTTAAAACGGAGGCCTCTTTCAGATATGAGAGAGGGTGCGATATTCAGATGGTTCCGTACGCTCTGCGCCGCGCCGCGCTGCTTATAGTGGAACTTGCAGGCGGAGAGATTCTTGGCCCCGTTAAAGACTTGATAGCAAAGCCTATCGAGAGGAAAATTGTGGAGCTTAATTATGAGAGAATGGAGGCTTTGATTGGCTATAAAATTGGGGCGGATAAAATTAGGCAGATTTTGCAATATCTTGATATGGAGTTTGTTAGTGAGGATGCGGCAGGCTGCGTTGTTAAAGTTCCTACCTATAGAGTAGATGTTTACAGAGAGTGCGATGTGGTTGAGGAGGTACTTAGAATATATGGCTACAACAACATTCCGCTCCCAGGCAGTATGAGGGTTTCTGTAAACCAAA
>CADBUS010000183.1 GCA_902797895.1 uncultured Bacteroidia bacterium
CATATTGCAGCCGCGTAGCTCTGCATTTTTGATGCGGCCATCCACAGTAAAATGAGTGGTGTCTGTGATGCGGCCTCTATCTTGTGTCTCAATAAAGCAACAGGAGCCAATGTTGGCCAAATCTATTATGTTTATTCCGCCAACCGAGCCGCTTTCTGCACAAGGCAAAATTCTGAACGGATCTTGCAAATCGCGCAAGAGTATTCTCATCCAAGGAGAGGGCTCAAAGCTGCGGCCGTTGGTAGAATAGGCTTGGCTTAGCAGCTCCGCCATACCATATTCGGAGTGTATGGCCGCCCCTGTAAAGGCCTCTGAAATAACACTGTGCAACTCCTCTCTCGTAAGTTCGCGGCTACGCCCCTTCATTCCTCCGGTCTCAATTACAACCGCTTTGCCAAAGAGCTTTTGGCGTTGCTCGCTCTGCGGAATCTGCTCCTTTACAAACTCCGCAAAATTTAGCAGCGCAAAGCTCACTCCAAGCAGCAGAGTTTTACGGCTACTGCTTCCATCACAAACGCCCTCCAACCACAACAGCTTATCCAACAACTCCTTATGGTTGTAGAGATAGAAGCCTCCCTCACCGCCGCAACCCTTAACATCTGCTATCAAGTGCTCTGCCATATAGACAAGCGATGAGCCTTCCCTCTCCAAATAGGAGGGTAGCAGGGCAAGCAGATTGTAGCTGCAAGGGGCTCCGTAAATGCGGCTCCACCCTCTCTTAAAGCTCTCTGTATAAAGGGTTATATCCTGCACAATATGGCGCGAGGGAATCATACCGGTAGTTGCGCTGGAGGTAAAGATTTGAGGCTTTGCGCTGCCTCTCTCTCCAAGCTCCGTTACCACATCTCGGCTTTTGAAAAGCTCTATCGGGAGGAAGGGAATTTGCTCCAACTCAGTTGGTTGCAACTGCTCTTTACCTATAAGCTCAAGATACTCCCGATAGGTTTTGCACCTCTCTCTCTGGTAGTAAAAAGCCTGCAAGGCAAGGGCTTTGAATTGCTCATAAGCTCCCTGCTCCAATTTGAATATCTGCTGCGAATACTCTCTAATATCCATTTACTGAGCCATTTACCCTCTTCCCACAATTAGCGGAACGATATGCCCAACAGAAGCGAGAAATGGTTTCTATCCTCGTTTTTAGGCAAGGCAGAAGGGTGTATATTGCCTATGTTTGCAGCGTGGCTTGTTCTGGCATACCTCACTCCAACCGAGATTGGAAAACCTATTCTAAAGAAGTGCCCCTTTAACACAACATCTGCTCCAAAGGAGTATCTGTTTTGCCAGGATATTCCATTTGAAATAATCGGTGTTCCTCCCAAAACTATATATGGTATTGGGGTGAATGTCTCCATCTGAAATCTTCCAAAGTCTGCAAAAGGTACCACCTGCAACTGTTGCAGATAGGCAATCGGGCCGAGCGAAATATCTCCAAGATATATTGGAATGGCATAATCTGCTGTGGCTCTAAAATAGTTCTTGGAAACCATATCCTCTGTAAAACCGCGTGGCATAGAGAGGTGATTTTCAGGTAAGAAATCTCCCTCTACAGCCTTTTGATGCTGATATGCTGCGGAGAGTCTTAATCCCTGATTGAATCTCAGACCAGGGAAATAGCTGTATGCAGAGGCAGAATAGGTGCTGCCGGCATCTTTACCCTTTATAAGATTGTAGGAGCCGAGCAACGAACCACCAAAGCCCCATCTTGGAAAGAGCTGTGCAGGGGCCTCCTCATATAGTACCTTAAAGGCAGATATTCCTGCAGTAAAGCCATTCCAGCTCACATTTTTCAGTTTGTAATGATCTAAAAGCGGCTCCAGCACCTCGTGGCTATTTTTGTAACTCCAAGATAGCAACGGAGTTATACCTCTATCGTAACCAAAATCGTAATACCTGATAGGAATATATGTTGTAATATCTGAGCGGAAAGAGAAGTTGTTATCAAACATATACTCATCGTTAAAGTGGGCAGATGCCTCAACTACAGGATACCAGCCTGTGTATGTGAATGAAGCGTGGGCTGCGTGGAGATTCTTACGTTTGGCAATCATATCGTTTCCCATCCTCTGATATGAGTAGCCAAACATTGTGCGTGCTGTTCCCAAAGTGTTTTGAGAGAATAGGGTTACACCCGGCTTAACCTCCTCATAAAACTCATCGTAATCGCCGGACGACTCGCCTGTCACCTCTATGTATGCAGGTGCCCAAGAGTGGATTTTGAAGAGATGAGCAGCCTTGCTATAACGCTCCTCGGCAAAACTGAACTGCTTTTCAACTCTCTGTAAACCAAGCTCTTTGGTATGGCGTGGCACATTGCTCTGCTCCAAAGACTCCTTGTACTGCTCGGTAAGCATCTGTGCAAGAGGGTAGCCGAACTCCATACTCTTTTCTGCCTTCACCTCCGCCAAACTCTCCTTGAACGGAAATGCACCCTTATCGCCAACAGGCTTTACTATATATATGCTGCTGCTATCTTCACTTAATGCAAAGCCCTCTATATCCGGCGAGTAGGAGGCAAAGTATATTGGGTATGAACTGCTTGTAACTCCCTCCGATGATAGGGCGCGAGTATCCAATTTGCAAGCCTTCATTCCACCAAACTTGTCTGTTGCAAAGTAGAGGAAAGCATCTTTTCCGTTTGAGCGCAATTCCTTTATCATAGCACCTGTAGCCGGCATAATGCTCTCTTTTTTAGCGGCATTGGCGGCAAAGGCAATTCTCTCCAAAGAGAGTCCGTTCTCTCTTATTATGGTGTAGTAGAGATGGTTTCCTACCTGTGCAAAAGAGGTTACCTGTCCGTCAAACTCATACTTTGGCAAATCTCTTATATCAAGGCTATTACCATCGCGATGGTTATTTTTGTTCAAAAACATCATTGGCACTATAACAGACTTTGAGGCACCATATTCAGGCTTATAACCTATTGCATATAGGGCCTCTGCACCCTCAAAATTCATAACCACAGGATAGTGCATATAGTCTGTGCAGTCCGGCCCGGCATCAGCCTCACCTGCTACTCTGTTTTTTATATCGTAGTTGTAAATCCAATTTGTACCCTCAAGCTCCCAACGTTTGTCTGTATTGCTCTCGCTCCACCAGATTTTTCCGTCATAATAGATAAAGGTGCTGCATCCCTCATAAAAGTGGATAAGATGCTCCACCTTCCAACCCTCTGAATTTTTTGTAATAAGCACCGCAAGAGGAATTGTTCCGTTACCCTCCAGAACTGCCGCCAAGGAGTCTTTGCCCACCTCTACAGCCCCCTCATACTCGGCAAAATAGCCTTGCCTCTCTCCTGTACGCCTTAATGGATTGGTTATCATAAACTCAGAACGCGCTCCACCGGGATGCTTTTCTGCAGCCTCCTCCAAGAACTCCTCAATCTCGTCGCTCTCATTCATCTCCTTAAACTGTGCAAGGCTCTCGCTGCTTAAATACTCCTTATGGCTCTTGCCGCTGTATTTTCTGAAAGATGAAGAGACTGCATTAAAGTTCAATGGCTGGCGAGCCTCCCTGTTGAGTATCTGATGGGTTATCCCACCTTTGGCGCTATTGAGGCGAGCCATTGAGTTAATCAAATAACCTGTATGATAAGCGCTTGGAGAATAGGCTTTTACTGAGCCGAAACGCCAGCGGTCCCAACTTCTGTTTTTACCGTATGAGTAGTTTTTGAGCTCCTCGGCAGTAGCATCTTCGGGCACTATACACTTCATTATTCCCTCAAGGAAAGCAGCACTGCGCCCTCTTCCACCATTAGACATCTGAGTCTCTGCCACAACAGCATCTCCCTCAAGCATCCATATAGATGGGTATATCCCAGAAGCAGCACCAACAGCCTGATCTCCAAAAAGATAGTAGAGCCCCTTCCAAATACCCTTGTTAAAATGGGCTATTTGCCAGGCGTGGCGCCCCTCGTGATTAATCAGAGCGGCATCCCAAGGCTCAGAAGAGAGTGCATCCAACCCTGGCAGGGTATAAAAATCTATCTGCCTTGGTGCCCAAACGGTAATTCCGTTGGCAGCGGCACTATATGGGTGTAGTACTAAAGGGAATCTCTTTGGTACTCCGTAGTTGAACTTTACAGAGTCTGCATATATGCCGTATCGGCTCTCCATTCCGGCAAGATAAGTTGCCGCCATTTTCTTAAAATGCTCGCTACCACGTGGATATATCACCTCAAAATTCTTACTCTTCATACGATTCCACTTAATGGAAGCCCTATCTGTTCCAATATCGTAATACTGAGCATCAAGCTCCACCGCCACAACTCCAAGCATCACCAAAGCCAAACAAAAAACTATAATTTTCTTCATAAGCAATTGCATTATTTCTCTTTGCAAAAATATCAATATTTTTCTACCTCTGCTTTAGTGAATATGCTATGCGGAAAACTCCAAAGAGTTGAGCTTGCTCAAAGTTCTTATCAAATCCGCATCTTTCAGCAGCACCCTTTTTTGAGCATCCAACAGATAGATGCTTGGGATTGCACGCAGCGAGTAAATTGTGCCGGCCATAAGCTCTCCCGTTGTTTGGCAGCCATATATCCACTGCGGTGGAATTTCTGAACTTTTTTCTCTCCAAAGCTGTATGTTAGAAGATGTTACATCCGGACAGATGGCAAGCACCGCCAACCTTTTGTGCCTTACCAAAGAGGTTATTATATCCGCCTCCTTCATAGCCTGCAGAGTCTGTTGGCAAGTCAGGCAATCGGGATTATTAAAATAGATAAGCAGATACTCGCTCTTTATATTGTGCATCCTTCTCTTTGAGCCGCTTAAGGTTGTGTAGGTAAAGTCTGCTGCCACAGTGCCGCGGCTGTTTTTAAGAGAAATCTCATATTGCGGACGGTAGGAGTCCTTTACATTCCCGGGCACTACAGCTGAGCGCTCAATAGCTTCAAGAACAGGAATATACAATTGCTCATCCACAAGTGGAGAGTAGGCGTTGTAAAGGGTACTTTCTGCGCACTCTATAATTGAGCCGAGTAGCTCAGGCGCACCATAACGAGCTATCTGCTCCGCCCTCTCCATAAGCGCAGTTATTGAGCGGTTGGCAACGGAGTCCTCTGCCGCCTCAAGCATAATGGCATACTTTGTAAAGGCATCTGCAAATATATCCTTACTCAATCCAAGAACAGTCTCATTATCTGGAGATTGCTGCTGCGCCAGAGCGTTGGTCTGCTGTGCAGGCTGCTCGTTTGGGGCAAGCTTCAACAGCCGCTCCTCACTCAAAAAAGAGTCCCAAAAATGGAGGACCATATAGTTGGCAGCGAGCCGTCTGTCTGCGGCTAAAGACGGAGGCAGCTTTACCATAGGGAACATATTGTCCTGCAAGCTGTTATAACCATTTGAAATATCGGAACCGTTAGAGCTTCTCTTTTGAGAACAAGATTGCAAGAGCAGCAGCGCAGCAAAAAGCAGTAAATATCTCATCATCTATGTTTTGTTGAGATACTAGGATTCGAACCTAGACAAACAGAACCAAAATCTGTTGTGCTACCATTACACCATATCTCAAAAAGTCCACCGCGTATCGGGAGTGCAAAATTACAAAAAAAGTTAGGATTTCAAACTTTTAGTTTTTTGACTACTTTTGTACCTGACTATGGCAAAAATGTGCGTTAAAACTCTATTGGCAGCCATATTAGCACTCGGCAGCCTCGCCCTTTCGGCAGCAGGAGCATCTGCCCAGGATACTACGGAGGTAAATCGGCTCAACGAGATTGTTATAAAGCCGGACTATAGTTATGTCCGTTGGATGCTCAGCAATATAGAGAAGAACAAGCCAAAGAATAATCCGGAGGAGTTTGACAGATACATTGGCAAGGTATATACCAAAATGGAGCTTGGAATTGCCAACGCAGAGCAAAATGTGAAAAACAAGATGCTCAGGCGCAAATTCGGTTTTGTATTTGCCTATATGGATACCTCGCAAGTCTCCGGGCAGCCCTATCTTCCCATAATGATTTCAGAGAGCACATCAAGCATATATCATCAAAAAGAACCTACTATAAACAAGGAGGTTATAGAGGCCTCGCGAATCTCCGGAGTGCAGGAAGAGATTACCTTTGCGCAGTTCACGGGAGCAATACCAACAAAGGTCAATCTGTATGACGATTACATAAAAATCTTCAACATACAGATACCCTCTCCTATCTCCAGAGCCAATATATTTTATAACTATTTTATAATAGACAGCCTCTCTGTTGAAGGGCGCAAGACCTACCATATAAGATTCCACCCCTCAAATCTTATCTCCACACCGGCATTGGATGGAGAGATGAGGATAGATTCTACCGATTGGGCAGTAAGGCAGATACGCGCACGCCTAAAAAAAGACTCAAATGTAAATTGGATAAAAGATCTTGTGTTGGAGTCTGATTATCACCTTGTTCCCTCTACCGACACCGATTCTGTCTGGTTTTATAAAAATGAAAGGCTCTATGCAGATTTTTCCGTAACAATGCGCGACTCCTCAAATATGCTCTCATTTTTGGCAAGGCGACAGACCGATTACAGCGAGCCGAGCTTTGATACCGCTATCCCTGAAGATGTTACAAAAATGAGTTCAAAAGTAAAGGTGATAGGCAACAGCTACACCACAGATGAGGAGTATTGGAAGAGCGCTCGTCCGTTCCAACTATCGGAGAGGGAGAGCAATATCTACAAGATGGTGGACTCCGTAAAGAGCGTTCCGGCCTATCACAACATCTACTCAATAATAAATACCTTTATAAACGGCTATTACGACTTCAAATACTTTGGCATAGGCCCATATCTGAAGCTCTTTAGTTTCAATAATTTGGAGGGAGCGCGTTTTCAGTTTGGAGCCAGAACAACAGAGA
>CADBUS010000184.1 GCA_902797895.1 uncultured Bacteroidia bacterium
CGCTCTCAAGTTTAGAGAGATCTACTCTCATACCTGTATCCTTAGGGCCCTGCAACTGCTCAACCTTAGTCTCTATAAAGTTGGAGTTCTTAGGCTGTTGTGGCTGCTCAGGCTTCTGCTCCGGCCTATGCTGCTCTACCTTCTGCTCAACCTTTGGCTGAGGTTTCTGCTCTGTCTTTTGCGGTTGCGGCTGCGGTTGCGGCTTTTGCTCCGGTTTTTGCTGCTGCGGTTGTGCAACTACCTTTGGCTGTGGCTTTTGCTCAACTTTCTTCTCCGGCTTCTGCTGTTGTTGCTGCTCAACCTTTTTCTCCGGTGCCGATTGCTGCTCAGGCTTTTTCTCAGGTTTAGGCTCAACCTTTGGCGCCTCCTGTTTGGCGGCAGGCTTAGGTTGCTCTTCTGTTTTGGTTTTTGGCGCAACATCTTTGCTCTTGGCCGGCTTTTCTATATCTATCTTGCCAACCACAACAGGGGCCTTAATCTCTTCAACGGAGGTTTTGATGAAGTTGTTATGGGCCTCTTTCTTAATCTGAGCTGTCTTTTTTTCTATCTCAATTTTAACCTTTTGAGCCTCTTCCTTTGCCAGATGCTCGGAGCGGAACTCCTTGCTGACCAACTCGTAAGCGGCTTCATCTATCTTTGCATTAGGGTTTGCCTCAACGGCAATGCCCTTTTTCTCCAAAAAGTTCACAAGCGTGGTCAACGCTATATTGAACTCCTTTAATACTTTACTTATTCTTGTTGCTGCCATTATAACCTCCTTTTAATTGTATTTCCTGAATCAGTTGTTGGAATTTGATTTATTATCCTCCATTGGATCTTCAAACTCAGCCTCCAAGATTCTCTTAACATCCTCAACGGTCTCTCTGTCTAAGTCCGCTCTATCCATAAGCTCCTCAGTAGGAATACTTAATACAGATTTTGCAGTATCGTATCCAATCTTTCTTATAGCATCAATAATCCACTCATCTATCTCATCGCTGAATGAACTGAGCAGTACATCCTCTTCATCGTTAGTCTCAATATCTCTGAAGATTTCTATCTCCATACCCACCATTTCCTGAGCAAGATAGATGTTATTTCCACCCTTGCCCACTGCAAGAGAAACCTGCTGCGAGTCCATAGTAACGTATGCCTTGTTCTCCTCCTCCTTAATTTTTACAGAGGTAACCTTTGCAGGGCTTAAAGCTCTCTGAATAAGCAGCTGGATATTTGATGTCCAGTTGATTACATCTATATTCTCGTTTCTGAGCTCTCTTACTATACCGTGTATTCTGGAACCCTTTACACCAACGCAAGCTCCTACCGGATCTATTCTGTCATCGTATGACTCAACCGCCACTTTGGCCCTCTCGCCAGGTTTGCGGGCTATCTTCTTTATTGTGATAAGGCCGTCAAAAATCTCCGGAACTTCCTGCTCAAAAAGCCTCTCCAAAAATACATTGGCTGTTCTGCTGAGGATAATTGCAGGGGTATTGTTCTTCATCTCCACCTTCAGCACCACCGCTTTAACGGAATCGCCCTTGCGGAAGAAGTCAGACGGAATCTGCTCGCTCTTAGGCAATACCAACTCGTTACCGGCATCATCCATAATAAGAATCTCCTTCTTCCAAACCTGATAAACCTCACCAACCACAATCTCTCCAATCTTCTCTTTATAGTAGTTGAAGAGGTTGGCCTTATCTATATCCATAATTCTGCCGGAGAGATTCTGCCTCAGATTAAGAACAGCTCTTCTGCCAAAGCTGGCGAGCGGAACCTCCTCTGTATAATCCTCTCCAATTTCGTAGTCGTTATCCGGTTCTATTTTATCAAGCTCCTGCTTAGAAATCTCCAGCATAGGATCCTCCACACTCTCAACAATTTTGCGGTTTCTCCATATCTGCAAGTCTCCCTTTTCAATATTGATAATGATGTCGCAATTGTCTGCAGTGCCATAAGTTTTGGTGAGTTGAGTTCTGAAAACATCCTCTAAGACACCCATCATAGTTGCCCTGTCTATTCCTTTAAGTTCCTTGAATTCAGCAAAGAACGGGGCTAAGTTTAAACCTTCCATATTATTGTTGATTACTGTTATCTGTTAAGTGCATAAAAGAAGGGGACTTGCGGTCCCCTTTCTCTTCTTCCTTTTCTTGGGGGCAAAAGTATGTAATAATTTTATTATCTCCAACTTTTTTCTACCTTTGCCTAAATGATGGCGGCAAGCTATTTGCAGGTCGCCTTGTTAAATAGTTAAATATGGAATTGTCTGCAGAGATTATAGCACAGCGTTTTAACGGAGAGATTATTGGCAATCCGGAGGCAAAGGTTAGCTCAGTGGCGAGGATAGAATCAGGCAAAGGGCATAATATCTGCTTTTTAGCCAACCCAAAGTATCAGAAATATCTATTAAGTAGTAAGGCCGGTATAGTTATAGTGAGCCGTAATCTTCTTCCCGATAGTACGGTAACTCCAACCTTAATTGTGGTGGATGATGCCTATCAGGCTGTAGCCTCTCTGCTGGAGATGCTCAATACTAAAAAGAACAGAAAGAGCGGCCGCTCGCTACTCTCTTATCGTGCATTCAGCAGCAAGATAGGCAAGGGGGTCTATATAGGCCGCTTCAGCTATGTGGGGAGCAAGAGCGTAATTGGTGACGGCACGCAGATTTATCCGCAAGTTTATATAGGGAGCAATGTAACTATCGGGAGTAATGTGATACTCTACCCGGGGGTTAAAATCTACGATGGTTGCAAAATTGGCAACAACTGTATTCTGCACGCCAATGTAGTGATAGGTTCAGACGGATTTGGCTTTGCTCCAACTCCGGATGGCTCATACAAAAAGATTCCGCAAACCGGCAATGTTGTGGTGGAGGATGATGTGGAGATAGGTTCCAATACCGTAATAGACAGAGCAACAATGGATTCTACAGTTATAAAGAGGGGTGTTAAGCTGGATAATCTTATTCAAGTGGCGCACAATGTGGAGATAGGAGAGAATACTGTAATTGCGGCTCAGACCGGAATAGCCGGCAGTACAAAAATTGGCCGTAACTGTATGTTTGGAGGCCAAACCGGAATAGCCGGCCATATTACCGTTGCAGATGGCTGCCGCAGCAGCGCTCAGACGGGCATACAGGGCTCAGTATCAGCAGAGCAGGCCAAGAGGGGGGTGATGGGAACTCCTGCCATAGACCTTGCTACCTATATGAGGTGTTATGTGAAGTTTAAGCACCTTGCAGATGATAAAAAGTAGCAGATTTGCCCTTTTTTATTAAATTCGCCTTTCAAAATTTTGATATGTACACAAATCAGCATACTCTAAAACACAAATACGAATTTGAGGGGAAAGGATTGCATACAGGGTGCAAGGTGAATATGAGCGTAGAGCCAGCTCCACCCAATCACGGAATAAAGTTCCGCCGCAGCGATTTGGGAGAGGGAGCGCCATTGGTGGAGGCTTGTGTGGATTATGTAAGTGACACATCCAGAAGCACAACATTAGATAAAGATGGTGTTACTATAATTACATTGGAGCACCTTATGGGGGCTCTCTATGCAATGAATATAGATAATGCTCTTATCACTTTGAATGCTCCTGAGGTGCCTATTTTAGATGGGAGTGCAAAGTTTTATGCAGAGGCTTTTGCCAAAGATGGTCTTGTTGAGCAGAACGCTCCGCGCCAATATCTTGTGTTGGATGAGAAGGTGGTTTGCCGCAATGAGAAGGGGAGTGAGTTGGCAGTATTGCCGGATGCTCACTTTTCTGTAGATGTAACAATAGATTTCAACTCCAAGGTTTTGGGGACTCAATCTGCGCATTATGAGGTAGATACAGACTTTGTAACGGAGATAGCCCCTTGCCGCACATTTGTATTTTTCCACGAGCTTGAGCCGCTCCTTAAGAACAATCTTATAAAGGGGGGCGATTTGGATAATGCTCTTGTTATTGTGGAGAATCCTGTGCCGCAACAGGAGTTGGACCGCCTTGCAGGATTATTCAATACCGAGAGGTTGGAGAGGGTGCCGGAGGGGTATCTGAGCCACACATCGCTCCGTTTTCAGAACGAGTGCGCTCGACACAAGTTATTAGATGTGCTTGGAGATCTCTCTTTGATTGGCTATCCCATAAAGGGAAAGGTAATTGCCAACAAGAGCGGCCACTCCATTAACACTAAAATAGCCCGCGAACTCAGAGCCCTGGCAGTTAAACAGCTCGGCAAATAGTAACAGTAGAATATAAAAGTAAAAGATATGGCTTTAGATTTGGAAAAACAGAAAGAGATTAAACAGAGACTTTCTCAAGCTCCTGTGTATGACCCTAATGCAGAACCTGTATGCAATATATTGGATATTCAGAAGCTGCTTCCTCACCGCTCTCCATTCCTTATGGTTGATAGGATTACAGAGATAGGTGAGGACTATATTGTTGGAATTAAGACCATTGGGGTAAATGAGGAGTTCTTTAGAGGCCATTTCCCAACAGAGCCTGTGATGCCGGGTGTGTTGCTTATAGAGGCTATGGCTCAGGTGGGGGGAATACTTGTGTTAAAGAGCGTAGATGAGCCGGAGAGACACTCAACATATTTTGCCAAGATAGATAAGGTAAAGTTCCGCCGCAAGGTTGTTCCGGGCGATGTTGTTACCTTTAAACTTATTATAACTCAGCCGCTTGACCACTCAATAGTATGTATGAGCGGAAAGGCTTGGGTGGGTGATAATCCTGTTTGCGAGGGGGAGCTTGTGGCTCAGGTGATAAAAAACAAATAACCAAAACAGATTTTAATGGAGTGCAATAACGCATATATTCATCCAAAAGCCAAAATAGGCAAGAATGTAAAAATAGAGCCATTCAGCTATATTGCTGAAAATGTGGAGATTGGAGATAACTGTTGGATAGGCCCCTTTGCAACAATAAACGATTATGTAAAGATTGGCAACAACTGCAAAATCTTTAATGGAGCAGTGGTGGGAGCTATTCCGCAAGATTTGAAATTCAAGAACGAGGTCTCATACGTGGAGATTGGTAACAATGTGGTTATAAGGGAGTTCTGTACAATAAGCCGCGGTACTGCGGCCAGTGGCAAGAGCAAAACAATAATAGGAGATAACTCGTTTCTTATGTCATATGTTCATGTGGCTCACGATTGTAATGTTGGCAAGAATGTGATACTGGTGAGCTATACCGGCCTTGCAGGCGAGACCGATATTGAGGATTGGGTAATTGTGGGAGGTTCTTCTGCAGTACACCAATTTACACATATAGGGCAGCACGCGATGCTCTCCGGTGGCTCGTTTGTGGGTAAGGATATTCCTCCTTATGCTATGGTAGGCAAACGCCCTGTCTCTTTCTGTGGAATAAATGTAGTGGGGCTAAAGAGGAGAGGCTTTACAAACGAGCAGATAGAGAGAATAAGAGATATCTACAGAGTAATTTATCAGAGTGGGCTCAATGTAACATCGGCCTGCCAGAGAGTAAGGGAAGAACTGCCTGATTCTGAGGAAAAGAGCATAATACTCAACTTTATAGAGAACTCCAAGAGAGGTATAGTAAGATACAACCCCAAGCTCACTGCAGATGAGTAGATGGAACCCTCTGCCATAATTCTTTCTACAGCATATCTCCCTCCTGTGGAGTATTTTGCAGCAATCGCCTCCTCAAAGCAGGTTATATTGGAGGTGTGTGAGAATTATCAGAAACAATCTTACCGTAACCGTTGTAAAATACTCTCGGCAGATGGAGTGTTGCCTCTCTCCATACCTATTGCCAGAGTAGCGCAACCATCAAACTCCATAAAGACTCACAAAGCATCTATCGGCAGTATAGAGATAGATTACTCTCAGGCGTGGTTGCAGATGCATACCAGGGCCATTGATGCAGCCTATATGAACTCTCCTTTTTATGAA
>CADBUS010000185.1 GCA_902797895.1 uncultured Bacteroidia bacterium
ATCTGCCTTACCTTCATCTTTACAAAAGGCTTCTCATACGGAGTTGATTTCACAGGTGGCCGTACATACGTTTTGAGATTTGACAAGAGCGTTTCTGCAGACGAGGTTAGAAAGGCTGCGGCAGCAGAGTTTGGCGAGAGCGTTGAGGTTAAGCAGTTTGGCTCCGGAACTCAAATGAAGCTCACCACCAAGTATAAGATTAACGAGAGTGCGCAGGAGGTTGATGAGGAGATAGAGAGCAAGCTCTACAAGGCTTTGGGTGGCTTCTTCAGCGAGACTCTTACACAGCAGCAGTTTACCACCACAGTAGATAGTCCTAACGGTATTATAAGTTCAGACAAGGTTGGTCCTACAATAGCCAACGATATGAAGAGAAAAGGTATTTGGGCCGTTATTATAGCTCTTGTTGCCATATTCCTCTATATTGCTTCCAGATTCAAGAACTGGTCTTGGGGAACAGGTGGTCTTGCAGCTCTTGCTCACGATACCATTGTTGTGATTGGCTTCTACTCCATCTTTACAGGAATACTGCCATTCACCTTGGATGTGGATCAGACCTTTATAGCGGCAGCACTTACCATTATCGGTTACTCAATAAACGACACAGTGGTTATATTTGACCGTATCCGCGAGTATCGCCGCCTCTATCCGAAGCGTACACTCAAGGATAATATAAATGGAGCTGTAAACAGCACGCTTGCAAGAACTTTCAACACCTCTGGCTCAACATTGGTGGTATTGGTTTCAATTGCAATATTTGGCGGAGATACTATCCGCGGCTTTGCAGTTGCTCTTGCAATAGGAGTGTTGGTTGGAACATTCTCTTCTGTATTTATTGCTACACCTTTGATGTACGATATCAATACAAGGAGAGAGAATAAAGCTCTTGCTGCATCTTCGGCCAAGAAGAAATAACTGATAGGCGATAAAAAGGTGTGATATACACCTAATAGATTCTTCGCTGCGCTCAGAATGACAGAGTGGGGCAGCACAGCCCCAGCCGCAGACATCCGCTTGTCGGCTAGTCAAGGATGGGGCTGTGTTGTCTGCGAAATTGCGACTGGCTGATAGTGGGCTGATGCTCAGAATGACGATGGGCTTTATGCTCAAAATAAAAAAGGGGTTACCAAAAAATCTTTTGGTAACCCCTTTTGAAAATTGTAGATTTGCAAAAGGAAAACGATTAAAGATTTTAGAAGAGAAGGATATGAGTAAAAGAGCTAAGTTTAGTAGAAAAAAAGCAGGGCCGGCCATTAAGGCAACAAAGGCGCAAAGAGCAGCCAAGGGCCCTAAAAAGAGGGTAAGGGAGATTGTTGAGGGGGTTTTAGAGATGGCCGCCGGAGGGTATGGTTTCGTAAGGGTTGAGAGCGCGGGAGATGCTCTTAAAAAGAGGGGGGAAAGAGATGATATCTTTATCCCTTCCGGTAAGCTCAGGGGAGCTTTGAATAATGATAGAGTAAAGGTTGCGGTGCTTAAAGTATCTGAAGGAAAAAGAGGCAAGGAGGGGGAGATTGTTGAGATAGTCAGCCGCAGCACGCGCCCATACGTGGGAATACTCCAGATTACAGGCAGGTTTGCCTGGGTGATTGTGGAGAGTAAGAGTATGCCGTATGATATTCAGGTGCCGATAGATAGCGTGAAACCGGAGCAGAAGGGTATGAAGGTGGCTGCCCTTGTTACCAAGTTCCAGAAAGGGCACGAGGCTCCCGAGGGAAAGATTGTGGATATTTTGGGTGCTCCCGGGGAGAATGATACAGAGATGCACGCAATTTTGACAGAGTTCTCTCTGCCATACAAGTTCCCCGATGCCGTTGAGGCTGAGGCAGCTAAAATTCCTATAAAAATTACAGCCCAAGAGCTTGAGGGCCGTCGCGATTTCAGGAACCATATTCTCTTTACAATAGATCCGGCAGATGCCAAGGATTTTGACGATGCTGTATCTTATAAAGAGCTTCCAAGCGGCAACATTGAGGTTGGTGTACATATTGCAGATGTATCTCACTATGTTCATCCAAAGAGCCTTATAGATAGAGAGGCATACGCCAGGGCCACATCTGTATATCTTGTGGACAGAACTATACCAATGTTGCCGGAGCAGCTTTGCAACAACCTCTGCTCTCTCCGCCCTAACGAAGATAAGCTCTGCTTTTCCGCACTTTTTGAAATGGAGCCGAGCGGCAAAATCCTAAAGGAGTGGTTTGGCAAGAGCATTATCTGCTCAAAGTTCAGATTTGCATACGAGGAGGCGCAGCAGATAATAGACTCCAACGGAGATTTATCTGATTATAAGCCTGTTATGGAGCATAACCTTGTGCCAACAAAAGAGATTGCAGAGGCTGTGCTAAAACTCCATAAAATAGCTCAACAGTTGAGGGAAAAGAGATTCAAGGCAGGTTCTATCAGCTTTGAGAGGCCGGAGATGAAGGTTAGGGTAGATGAGAATGGCAAGCCTATAGATGTGGTGCAGAAGATTACAAAATCTGCCAACTGGCTTATAGAGGAGTTTATGCTGCTTGCCAACAAGGCGGTGGCCACCTTTGTTGCAAAGAGTGTTGCAAAACAGGCTCCTACATTTGTGTATCGTATTCACGATGAGCCGAATATGGAGAAAGTTGCGGAGCTCAAAACATTTGTGAAACACTTTGGCTACAAGATGGATGCGATAGATACTCCAAAACAGCTTGCAAAGTCTCTGAACAAGCTGGTTGAGCAACTGCGCGGCAAACCGGAGTGTGATACTATTGAGCTTTTGGCCCTAAGATGTATGGCCAGAGCGCAATACTCTACAGACAATATCGGCCACTACGGACTCGGTTTCAGATTCTATACTCACTTTACCTCTCCAATAAGAAGGTATCCCGATTTGATGGTACACCGCCTGCTCTCTCACTATCTCGATAAAGGCAAGAGTGCCGATAAACAGATGTATGAAGATTTCTGTTTCCACTGCTCTGCACGTGAGCAGCTTGCAACAGATGCTGAGCGAACAAGCATAAGGTATAAGATGGCGGAGTATATGAAAGAGAGGATTGGGCAGGAGTTTGAGGGAACTATCAGCGGAGTTACGGAGTGGGGGCTATATGTTCAGGCAGAGCCTACAAAGATAGAGGGAATGATTCCGCTCAGAGAGCTTAAAGACGATTACTATAGTTTTGATGAAAAGAGCTATAGCGTTAAGGGCAAGGCATTTGGAAGACGCTATACTCTTGGAGACAAAGTTAGGATAAAGGTGGTTTCCTGCTCATTGGAGCAGAAAACAATAGACTACACGCTTGTGATGGAGGAGAATGAATTTCCGCCTGTGGAGCCAAAGCCAAAGAGTACCGAAACAAAAACCAAAGGGAGAAGAAGAAAACAGCGTTAAAAAGATAAATCTAATAGATTCTTCGCTGCGTTCAGAATGACAAAAAAAGAGAAAATGGGAAAGAGAGTTTTATTGATGATTTTAGATGGATGGGGGATTGGAAACAAAGATAAATCCAACGCCATATATGCTCAAGGTCAGCCAAATATAGAGGCCCTTATGGAAAAATATCCACACTCGCAGCTAATGGCCTGCGGAGAGGATGTGGGGCTTCCTGCAGGGCAGATGGGCAACTCCGAGGTAGGCCATCTGAATATTGGCGCCGGCAGAATAGTCTATCAGGATCTTGTTAAAATAAACAAGGTGTGTGCAGAGGGTAAGTTGTTGGAAAACAGTGAGGTAAAAGGGGCTTACGAATATGCTGCAAAGGGGCACGCCCTCCATCTTATGGGGCTTGTTTCGCGCGGTGGAGTACACAGCTCGTTGGAACATCTTTTTGCCTTTTTGGATGCGGCAAAGCAAAAGGGCTTGCAAAATGTTTATATCCATTGCTTTATGGACGGCAGAGATACAGATCCCCATTCGGGCAAGGAGTTTATTGCTGAGCTGGAGCACCATTTGAAAGAGAGTTGTGGCAAAATAGCCTCCGTTTGCGGCCGCTTTTATGCAATGGACAGAGACAAGCGTTGGGATAGAATAAAGCAAGCCTACGATATGCTTACAAAAGGGGAAGGTGCTAAATTCTCCTCTGCAAAGGAGGCCATAGAAGCCTCTTATAAAGAGGGTGTTACAGATGAGTTTGTAAAACCTGCAGTTATTTGTGAAGGCTCTGCAGGGAGTCCTGTAGGTTTGATAAAGGAGGGCGATGCGGTAATTTTCTTCAATTTCCGTAACGATAGAGCAAGGGAGCTCACACAGGTGCTTACTCAGCAGGATATGCCGGAGCAGGGAATGAGTACTATTCCACTCTACTACTGCACTCTCACTCCATACGACGATGACTTTAAGGCTCTGCACATTCTTTTTGACAAGGAGCACGTGCAACATACTATTGGAGAGGTAGTTGCAGAGGCTGGCAAGAGACAGCTCAGAATAGCGGAAACCGAGAAGTATGCCCACGTAACATTCTTTTTCAGTGGCGGACGCGAGGCTCCGTTTGAGAACGAGCAGAGAATTTTGGTGGCCTCTCCAAAGGTTGCCACATACGATTTGCAGCCTCAAATGAGTGCGCCAGAGGTGGCTGAAAAGTTGATAGATGTATTAAGGCAGCAGAGCGAGGATCTGATAGTCTTGAACTTTGCAAACGGAGATATGGTTGGCCATACAGGAGTGTATGATGCTATCTGCAAGGCTGTTAAGTGTATCGATACTCTTGTTGGAGAGGTGGTGAAGGTTGCCCGCGAGAATGGTTATACCGTGTTTATTACAGCAGACCATGGCAATGCAGATTGCGCCCTTAACGAAGATGGAACTCCAAATACCCAGCACTCTCTTAATCCGGTGCCGTTTATAGTTGTGGATAACGATATTAAGAGCGTTAAAGATGGCCGTCTCTCCGACATAGCCCCAACAATACTTAAACTAATGGGGTTGGATGCCCCTAAGGAGATGACAGGAAATCCGCTGATTTAGAACAGATAAGAAGATGAGTATCCCTTTCGTACATCTGCATCTGCATAGCCACTATTCCATTTTGGACGGGCTTGGCAAGGTTGAGGAGTATGTGGCTAAAGCCATTGAACTCCAAATGCCTGCACTGGCCCTTACAGACCACGGAGTGATGTATGGGGTTAAGGATTTTTTGAATGCGGTGGCTACAGCAGAAAAAAAGAGCGGCAAGAGCCTCAAACCGATAGTGGGGTGCGAGGTGTATATTGCGCCGGAAGGGAGAAGAGTAAAGAACAGCAATGCAGAGCGCAAGAGCGGCTACCACCTTATACTTCTTGCCAAAAATCTTGAGGGGTACTATAACTTGGTAAAGATTGTATCTACCGGATATACAGAGGGTTTCTACAGCAAGCCGCGAATAGATAGAGAGATTTTGGAGCGTTATCACAAAAACCTTATCTGTTGCAGTGCCTGTCTTGCCGGTGAGGTACCGCAGGCAATAAAAAGGGGTAACATAGAGCAGGCAAGAGAGATTGCGTTATGGTATAAAAATCTCTTTGGAGAGGATTACTATTTTGAGATACAGAATCATCCCACAGACATTCCTATTGAGAAAGTTCAAGAAGTTTTTGCAGAGCAGCAAAGGGTAAATCCTGTACTCTTTCAGCTTGGGCAAGAGCTTGGTATAAAGTGTGTTGCAACCAACGACTGTCATTTTGTCAATAAAGAGGACGCTACTACTCACGATGTGCTTTTGTGCGTAAATACGGCTACTCTCATTACAGAGGAGAATAGAATCCGCTATACAGGTCAGGAGTATATGAAAAGCGGAGAGGAGATGGCCGCCCTTAATCCGGGCCATCCGGAGATTCTTGCAAACACCTTGGAGATAGCGGAAAAGGTGGAGAGGTTCGATATAGAGACAGATCACATTCTCCCGATATTCCATCTTCCTGAGGGATTTACAGACTCCAACGACTACTTGCGTCACCTTGTATATGAGGGGGCAAAGCTGCGCTATAAAGAGGTTCTTCCAACCATTGAGAGCAGAATAGATTTTGAACTTGAAACAATAAGGAGAATGGGTTTCCCTGATTATTTTCTTATAGTTCAAGACTTTATCTCATACGCTCGCTCTGTAGATATTTGGGTAGGCCCCGGGCGTGGCTCGGCGGCGGGGAGTGTTGTGGCCTACTGCTTGGGAATCACCAATATAGATCCTATCAAGTATAGCCTCCTCTTTGAGCGTTTTCTTAATCCGGACAGAGTCTCTATGCCTGATATTGATATAGATTTTGAGGAGGAGCGGCGTAACGAGGTATATGAGTATGTAGAGAAGAAATATGGCAAAGACCACGTCTCTCACGTGGTTACATTTGGAACAATGGCCACCAAACAATCCATAAAAGATGCTGCCAGGGTGGAGGGAGTGGATATTCCTACAGCCAACCGCCTTGCCGGTATGGTGCCGGCGGAGGCCACTTTTACAAAAGAGAAGAAGGTAACAGGAGAGGATGGCAAAGTTACCGTTGAGACCAAAGAGTACAAGGTAGATTTCAGCTCCTGCCTAAAGTTTGTGCCGGATTTCAAGAAAGAGTACGACTCCACAGATATAAAAATAAACGAGACTATGCACTATGCCCAAAAATTAGAGGGCACAATCCGCCAGACCGGTGTTCACGCCTGTGCGGTAATTATAGGCAGAGACAATCTTATGGAGCATATCCCAATCAGTACCATAAAGGGTGATGATGGAGAGTATAGTGTATGGGTATCGCAATATGAGGGGAGCCATATAGAGAGCGTGGGTATGCTCAAGATGGATTTTTTGGGGCTTACAACACTCTCCATACTAAAGGAGAGCGTGAGAAATATAGAGAGACATAGGGGTATAACCATTGATCTTGAGAAGATTCCGTTAGACGACAAAAAGACCTTCAAGCTCTTTAGCCGCGGCGATACGGTGGCTACGTTCCAGTTTGAAAGCCCCGGTATGCAGAAGCACCTTAGAGAGTTGCGTCCCTCTCGTTTTGAAGACCTTATAGCAATGAACGCCCTCTATCGCCCTGGCCCGATGCAGTATATCCCAAAGTTCATTGCCCGTAAAAATGGCAAGGAGCCTATTTCATACGAGCTTCCGGAGATGGAGGAGATTCTCTCCGATACCTACGGAGTTACGGTATATCAGGAGCAGGTGATGCTACTCTCCCAAAAACTTGCAAAGTTTACCAAAGGTGAGGCCGATGGCTTGCGTAAGGCTATGGGAAAGAAGAAGATAAAGGAGATGCTCACTATGGAGACTAAGTTTTTGGGCAACGGAATTGAACTTGGTTTCAAGCGCGAGGTGCTTCAAAAAATCTGGAACGATTGGAAAGAGTTTGCAAAGTATGCCTTTAACAAATCTCACTCAACTTGCTATGCCTGGCTCGGTTACCAGACCGCCTACCTAAAAGCGCACTATCCTGCGGAGTTTATGGCAGCCAACCTTACCAAGTGTGCGGAGAATGCGGCCAGAATAAAGATACTTATGGACGAGTGCCGCCGAATGGGAATTTCCGTAAAGGGGCCGGATGTAAATGTGGGAGGCGTAACCGCCACAGTAACAGGAGAAAAGGAGATAAGATTCGGTTTGGCGGCAATAAAGGGTTTGGGAACATCTATCGCGAATGACATAGTAGCCAATGCTCCATACAAAGATATTTTTGACTTTGTGGAGAGGGCCAGCACCAAGAGTATGAATCGCAAAGCGTTGGAATCTCTGATATATGCAGGGGCCTTTGATACCTCTTTTCCCGATATAAGAAGAGACCAATATACTCTGCCAAATGGTAAAGGAGGAGTTTTTTTGGACTCTCTCATAGATTATATGCAGAGAGTAAACTCTATGGATAGGAGCGTGGAGTCGCTCTTTGGAGAGCAGGACGAGGGAGTTAAGTTCAAAACGCCGGAGGTGCCTGCCGCTCCGCCTCAGATGAATAGTCTGGAGGTGCTGAAAAAGGAGAGAGAGATGGTGGGAATGTATATCTCATCGCATCCGTTGGATACATTCCGCTTTGAGCTTGAGAATTTCTGCAACATAACAGCACAGGAGCTTGAGAGTGCGCTTAAAGATTCAGAAAGAGCGCAAAGCCTTGAGGGAAAGGTTTTTCTTTTAGGAGGGTTGGTTACATCGGCAAAAGAGAGAGTTAGTAAAAACGGCCGCAGATTCGGGAGCTTTACCCTTGAGGGCTTTAACTCCTCTATGGAATTTACCCTCTTTGGCAAGCTCTACGAGCAATTTATGAACTACATAAAAGATGGCAACGCAATAGTGCTCAAAATAGAGATAGTCAAGAGGTACAAAGAGAATACAATGGATCCCCTTATCAAAAATATACGATACCTATCAAACATAAAGGAGGAGGGGCTTACATCTTTGGAGATTGCTCTGCGTACAGATATGCTAACCAAAGAGTTAAGAGAGGATTTGGTTAAGCTCATAGAGAGCTACAAGAGTTCCAGAAATTCAAAAGAGGGTAGTACTGCGCTTAAAATAAGAGTAATAGAGCCGGTTAAGGGCTTTGTGTTGGAGTACAAAACCGCCAAAAAGATAAGCGTAGATAACCTGCTGCTTACCGAACTCTCAAAGATGGGTATTCCTTACAGAGGCAAATTCAACACAACAATAATCTGAGCTACCAACCCTGTGCTGTAATTTGATGAGCTCCACCATCGGGAGAGATAAGAGTACACTCTCCTGCAGTAGCTGTAGTATGGCCAATTATCTCAAGATGTGGGAGTTCTTTGCGGATAATCTCGTGCTTGTCTATCGGGATGACATATAGCATACGATACTCCTCTCCGCCATTCATTATGGCGGTTATAATATCCAGATTTATCTCCTCTGCCATAGCGCGGGCCTGCGGCGATACCGGAATTTTATCCAAAAAGATATTTACTCCGCAGCCCCTCTCTTTTGCAAGTTGCTTCACGCTCTCTGCCAAACCCTTGGTAATGAAATATCCGGCAGAGGGCCAAACACCGGCCTCTTTGAATTTGGAGAGAATTTGCGGCTCTATCTGCGGATTGAGATAATTGCCAAGCAGATATTTGTATTTACTCAGGTCGGGCTGTTTATAGCTGCTCTTTCCTGCAACTGCGGAGCCCTCAAAAGCAACTCGCTCTCTCTCAAGAACATAAAAGCCCATACAGGCAGAGCCGAGATTGCCATTTATGCAAATGAGAGAGTTCTCTGCTACCTTTTTTTGCTCGGCTACTTTTACCCTTTTTGCGCTTTTTGCAGCCTCTCTCTTGCCGGTTGCGCTGCAACTGATTACAAGGCCATTCATAGATGGTAGCATATCTAAGGTAACATTTGTTACTCCGTGCTCTTTGGCTGCGCTCTCCATTCCTGCCCAAAGCTGCTCCATCTGCTCCATACTGAACTTTGAGGAGAGCCCGACGGTAAAATCCAAAGTAAACGGTTTGTAGCAATTGGCATACAGGTAACCCATTGCGTGCAGAGCGGCTTTGTAGCCTAAATACTTGATAGGAAAGTAGATGAGAGAAAAATCTATCCCCTCCAACATCATTTTGTTGGTAGTAAGCAGCTCCCCGTCCAAAAGCGGCGTGATGGGGGAGTTTTTGTAAGGCGATTTTTCAAATAATCTATCCAAAGCGGCAATTTTACCAAATTCCTTAATCTGTGTGGATGTGGCAGCTTTTTTCTTACTCTCCATATAGGTATTCAAATAGTTTGGTTATTAGGTGCAAAAATAGCAAATAGATGATTGTTTTTGCTACCTTTGCAACCTTAATAACAGAGTAAAGAGAGTTTGCAATGGGTAGCCAGAAAGAGCTGATAGGGGAGATTACCTCGCAGGAGTATAAAGAGGGGTTTGTTACAGATGTGGAGCAGGAGTTTATTCCAAAGGGGCTTAACGAGGATATTGTACGCCTTATCTCTAAAAAGAAAGAGGAGCCGGAGTGGCTTTTGGAGTTCCGTCTGAAGGCATTCAGAAGATGGCAGCAGATGGAGGAGCCAAAGTGGGGGCATCTTACCTTGCCAAAGATAAATTATCAGGATATCATCTACTTTGCGGCACCTAAAAAACAGACTGCCAAAGAGTTAGATCCGGAGCTTGAAGCCACGTTTGAGAAGCTCGGCATTCCACTTAAAGAACGCAATGTGCTTGGCGGAGTGGCGGTAGATGCCGTTTTTGACTCAGTTTCTGTAAAAACTACATTCAGAGAGACTTTGGCCGAAAAGGGGATTATTTTTTGCTCCTTTTCCGAGGCGGTGAGGGATTATCCCGATTTGGTTAAGAAATATTTGGCCAGCGTGGTGCCGATAGGGGACAACTACTTTGCTGCCCTCAACTCTGCTGTTTTTAGCGACGGCTCATTCTGCTACATACCTAAAAATACCCGATGCCCTATGGAGCTCTCCAGCTACTTTAGGATAAATGCCTCAGGTACAGGGCAGTTTGAGCGTACACTTATAGTTGCGGATGAGGGCTCATACGTGAGCTATTTAGAGGGTTGCACCGCTCCAAAGAGAGATGAGGCGCAGCTCCACGCAGCTGTGGTTGAAATAGTTGTAAAGCAAGATGCTGAGGTGAAGTACTCCACCGTACAGAATTGGTATCCGGGCAACAAGAACGGCGAGGGTGGGATTCTCAATTTGGTTACCAAAAGAGGAATATGCGAGGGGAGCAACTCCCGCCTGTTTTGGGCGCAGGTGGAGACCGGCTCCTCTATAACTTGGAAATATCCGAGTACAATACTCAAAGGAGATAATTCGCAATCAGAGTTTTACAGCGTGGCAGTAACCAACAACTACCAGCAGGCCGATACCGGAACCAAGATGATTCATCTTGGCCGCAATACTCGCAGCAGAATAGTAAGTAAGGGAATATCTGCCGGCAACAGCCAGAACAGCTATCGCGGTATGGTAAAGGTTGGGCCTAATGCGGCAGGTGCAAGAAACCACTCGCAGTGCGATAGTCTCCTGCTTGGCAGCCGTTGCGGAGCCCATACATTTCCTCACGTGGAGAGCGCCAACTCCACAGCAATAATTGAGCACGAGGCCACAACATCCAAGATAGGAGAAGAGCAACTCTTTTACTGTCTGCAACGCGGTATAACTCCGGAAGATGCTGTAGGGCTGATAGTTAATGGCTATGCTCGCGATGTTTTGAATAAGCTCCCTATGGAGTTTGCAGTGGAGGCGCAGAAACTTTTGCAGGTATCGCTTGAGGGGAGCATAGGATAGAAGATTTGAAGAAAAAAGATATAAGAAGGAGAAATGGGAACATTTTTAATGGAATTTAACAATGCGTTTTTTAACCTGTTCAGCATAAAGAATACGGTTTTTGAGTTTATGGGGCAGAGCGTGAGCTCTTTGGAGATAATCTCCACAATAACAGGGCTTTTATGTGTCTTTTTGGCCGTTAAGGGAAAGGTGGCAAACTTTTGGGTAGGCTATCTTTACAACATATTTCTCTTTCTGCTCTTTTTGCAGGCAAGAGTATATTCAAGTATGTTGCTCCAACCAATATCGTTGGCCATAAATTTCTTTGGTCACTACCGATGGACCCATCCTAAGGAGAATGAAAAGGATAAGAATCAGCAGCTTAAAATAACAATCTTTAACAATGGGCAACGCGCTGTGGTTATGGCGATTGTGATAATATTTACCTTTATATGGGGCTATTTCCTATCGCGAGTAGATGTGTGGTTCCCTAAACTTGTGCCGGCACCGGCAAAACTCCCTTGGCTCGATGCCTTTATTGTGGGTATGGTACTAATGGCGCAGTACCTCTCTGCCCAAAAGAAATTAGATTGCTGGTTCTGTTGGATGATAGCCAATGTGCTCAATATGGTACTCTGCTTTAAGGCGGGGCTCGGAATAATGCCGCTGGTTTATGCAGCATACCTTGTGCTTGCGGTTGGCGGCTTTATTATGTGGCTGAATATGTATAAGAAACAGGATAAATAATAGCGTTATGGGTATTTTGTTGGAAATAAAGGACTTGCACGCCAAAATAGGAGAAAAGGA
>CADBUS010000186.1 GCA_902797895.1 uncultured Bacteroidia bacterium
CTCGCAGGACCTTGCACAAATAAAACAACGCTCCACACCCAAAGATATTGTGCTGAAACACATAATCTTAAAAAGGGTGATGGTAGAGTTAGTTTCTCCTTGTGCAATGAAATTTGCGAGATTTCAAAATGAGGACAAAACACAACTTCTCATCTAATATGTCCGCTATCACCATATCACTAAGTGATGTGATGGTAAGCGATGCAAATTTAGTAATTTTATTCTGTAACAGATATAATGTCACAAAATAAAAAAGTAACATTTTATGTACCCATACCTATTATCGTTTTTTACAAGTTATATATAGCTTAGGCAGTTTCCACAATCCTGCAATTGTAAATTTCTGCTACTGAGCAGGATAAATTTTACCCATTGGCTTGACAAAGGGTACTTGAGCAACTATATTTGCCCCGGAAAAAATAGAGATTGCGGAAATTATTAAATTTTGGTAACCATATTGGTATCCAAAAAACAACTATATTTGCGGAGGAGATAAAATGAGAGTTGAAATGATTATTATCAACAGCAGAGATTTTCGCGCAAACCAGAGCAAATATTTGGGTATGGTTGCAGATGGTGAGGATGTTATCCTCAAAACAAGAAGTTTGGGAAGTTTTAAGATTACTCCTGTAACAGAGGACGATGCTTTAATAAGCAAAGCTGAAATGTTGAAGAAAATAGAGAATGCTCGTTCAAAAATTCTCTCCGGCAAAGGAAAAACATTAAAGTCCTCTAAAGAGTTATCCACTTTTCTTAAATCTCTATGAATTACAAGATTATAATTGCCCCACAGGCAGAGGAGGATCTGAGGAGATTAAAAAAGAGTGAGCCAAGGGCATTTGCAAAGGCAGGCCGTATTATGCTTGAACTTATGGAACATCCTCAAACAGGCATAGGAAAACCGGAAAGGCTATCAGGGAGCCGTAGCGGCCAATGGTCCAGACGGATAAATAAAAAGCATCGTCTGATTTATGAAATTGCAGAAACTATAGTTACGGTTTACATACTATCATCATACGGGCATTATGATGATTGATTTTCATTCTAAAGAAGATTGCCTGAAATCATTAGGCAGTTTCCACAATCCTGTGATTGTAAATTTCTGCTACTGAGCAGGATAAATTTTACCCATTGGCTTGACAAGGGGCACCTGAGCAATTATATTTGCCGCTGAAAAAAAGTTTTTATTTGTATAATAATACAAATTATATACATTTGCAATGGGGAATGAGAGAAAAATAATTACCTATGGAAACTATTTTCTTGTTTTTTACAATAGCCTCACCAAGAAGGCACAAGAAAAAATAGACTATGGACTGATGCTACTGAAGAGAGGGGATAGGATTTCCCAAAAATTTGTTAAGCACATTATTGAGGGTATTTATGAATTAAGAGCTGAATATAAAGGGAATGCATATAGAATCTTGTTTATTTTTGATAAAGACAATATAGTATTGCTGCTTAATGGATTTCATAAAAAAAGCCAAAAGACACCGATAAAGGAGATTGAGCAAGCAAAAAAAATTAAAAGAGAGTATTATGAGAGAAAACAATCAAATAAAAAGTTTTGACAAGGTACTTGATTCCAAGTATGGTCGCATAGGTACTAAAAAGCGGGCAAAAGCAGAAGAGGCTGCCTATTCATACTACTCTGGTCTTTTGCTAAAACAAGCAAGAAAGGAGAAGAATATCACTCAAAATGAGTTGGCTGCAAAACTTGGAACAGATGCGGCGTATATATCACGTATAGAAAATGATGATATTATACCAAGTGTTGGAGCCTTTTTTAGAATAGCAGAAGCTCTTGGTTATATGGTTGAATTAAAGCCAATTAGCCACTAAATAGGGAAAGGATTAGGGTAAGGAGGAAGGGTACTGCAATGGTGAAAAACATTCCACAATAGGCGGCAACTGCAAACATTGGTGTGCCGTCTGTTTTCATAATTATGGGGAGAGTGGTATCGATTGCGGTGGCACCACCGGAGGCAGTGGCCGCATAGCGGCCGAACCAGCGGCTCATAAGTGGGGCAAGCAACACAGTAAGCAACTCTCGTAATAGATTCACTAACAAGGCAATAGAGCCTATCTCCGCACCACAAGCCTGCCCAACCATTATTGCAGTTATGGAGTAATAGCCCATACCTGAGTTTATTGCAGCAATCTTTGGCAGGGAGAGAGCAGAGAGATTAAAGCCGCGTAGAATATAATATGCTATAATTGAGGCCAATATAGCACCGGCGTATGCAAAAAGCGGCAAGAGTAGAACCTTTTTAGGCAACCGCTTCACCTGCTGGAGTATATCGGCCTCCATACCTATGCTCACCCCCACAAAAAAGAGAAGCAGGTAGAGGGTATAGTTTGAAAAGCTCTCAAAATCAAGTGTTAGTAAAGATTTAGGCAAAACTCCTGTCAACACCAGCAGAACTCCCAAAAGAAACGATGCTACTATTATCAGGCTATCTCGCATTGTTACCCTCCTTTGGCCCTTTAGCATCTATCCATTTTGTTGCATACTTTACAACCAAAAGTGTAGATAGTATCAAAGTAATAAAGATAATCAGAGCCTCAACCCCTATATTTGAGAGGTTTGCAATAATATTCTTATCGGCTGCCACCCTTACCCCCATTATAAAGAGTAGCAAACAGACCGAAACCAAAACAATAATTGAAACTGCCCCTTTATGCCGCTTATTGACTACCCTGCCCACAATTATACCGGCCACCATTATTGCTATCGTGTAAATCATATTCTGCCTTAAACTACAATCCTTTATGCTCCAAAGTGCTAACTAACCGTTGTTTATCATATTCACTACATAGGTGATGTAGATAAGCAGGAAGATTGCTCCTTCAACTCGCTGTAGCTTCTTTTTGGTGCTGCAGAAAAAGAGTAGCAGCAAACTTGAGAGTGCCAATACTACAAAATGGTTGAAATGAAGATTTGAGAGCGATAGCGGAGTTATTACCGCAGAGCCGCCGAGTATAAGGAATATGTTGAATATGTTGGAGCCCACCACATTGCCGAGAGCAAGCCCCAAGTTGTTCTTGGCTGCGGCCACTATGCTTGTGGCAAACTCCGGCAAACTTGTTCCTATTGCTACAACTGTGGCGGCAATAACAACATCGCTCACACCAAGCGCAGAGGCTACTTG
This sequence comes from uncultured Bacteroidia bacterium, assembly GCA_902797895.1. Lineage (GTDB taxonomy): Bacteria > Bacteroidota > Bacteroidia > Bacteroidales > UBA932 > Egerieousia. The sequence goes on from CADBUS010000186.1 coordinate 3,153, forward strand.
TTTGGCGTTGCTCACAAAGAGATCTCCACCATATATCAGCATAGCAAGTCCGCCTAAAACCCCTATTACTGAGAGCAATATAGATGTTTTACAAATCCCCAGCAGATTGAACTTGTGCTTTTTTTTACTCTCCTGCTCTTTCTCCTCCTCCACACTCTCTTGGGCAGCCTGCTCTAATTGCAAAGCCGTAGCTCCACTCTTTGCTGAGAAAAATGAATAGAATAGGAATACTGCAAAAAAGAGCAGCAGAATTATTCCGTCTGTTCTGTTTATATGGTTGTTAGTAAACTCAGTAATAAAGGCTCCGTTGTTTATCTGCGCATCAAAGGCCATTGCCACAAGCGCAGCAGTAGAGAGTATTAAAAATGGTATATCTTTGGCCAAATTGTCTGTAGTTACCTTCAATGGTCTTATTACAGATGATACTCCCAATATGAGGAGTATATTACAGATATTGGAACCTACAATGTTACCCACAGCAATATCTGCACTACCTTGTGCAGCCCCTATAAAGCTCACAACCATCTCAGGCGCAGAGGTTCCAATGGCTACTATAGTCATACCGATTATCATATCGGAAAGGCCAAAGCGCTTTGCTATGGTGCTTGCACCATCTACAAGATAGTTTGCACCAAGCAACACCAAAACAAGCCCTGCAATCAAAAGTAAAATAGTAACTCCCATTTCAATCCTTTTATATTATAATCGCTAAGCCTATCAACTACAAATAAGCCTATTAGAGGCTTCTGGCAAGCAGGCTCCAAAACTCCGCCTTCATCTCCTCCCAAGTTTTCTGCTGAGCTGCACTTAGCCTCTTTGCATAGTCGTTGAGCATTTTTACCGCCTCTTCTTTTTTACCTTGCCTTATAAGCTCCGCTGCTTTTTTCTCAAGCTCAGGAGTCTGCTCCATCATCATCTGCTCATATTCAGCAACAGCCGCATCAATTCTCTTTTTGGCTCTATCCCAAGCAACTGTGGCGAGGCGATTGGCCTCTCTGAAGTTCCAGATAGCGGCATCTTTGCGGTATCTCTTTTGGCCGCACACCTCAAAGCCGGCAGGGAGCTCTGTCATACCTGCATAGATAGGTATTCTTGGGCTTTGAGCCGGATTGTCAAATGAGAAGTAAGCCACTCCGCCAACTTCATCAGGCAGCCAGCCTCTTAACTTAATCACTTGTGAATATGAGCATTGTATAACAGCTATTGTTCTCATTCTTGGGGCGCTGCCGGGCTTTAGCTTATTGAGCAGAGTGCGCATATTGTTTGGCATAAAGGTACTTACCGGAGCTATTGAATCTGTATAGGTATAATCTTCTCCTTTCTCATTTTTCCCTCTTTTTCTAACCCCTATTTTGAGATTTTTAACCTGGTCAAACTCAGTGTCATCGTAGGTTTCTCTATAGAAAGCGAACATCTCCTCTGTAGTAACCTTTTTCTCCGGTTTTACAGAAAACGGCATCTCATCGTCTTCAAATTTAAGGCCGAGGCTCGGAGCTACTTTGTTAAGCACATAATATTCTCTGTATGAGAAGTTTTTCTTGGTATGACTTACCATAGGATAGAACTTGAACTGAGCTTTGCCATCCCATAAGCCGAGCTCTTTGCATCTTTGTTTAAGGTCTGAGGCATACATAAACTTGTCCGGAGCATTAAAATCCACCACCCCTATTCTTGGTATATTGGCAGAAATACCCACGTGATCGTCAGGTATTCGCTGTGCAACCCACAGTGCACCAGGCTTTTTGCCGCTCTTTCCGCTACCATATATCTCAAAGAGCCAAGCCTCGTTTTTATCTATAACAGTAAGGCACTCACCAAAATCTCCATAACCATACTCCTCTGCAAGCGAGCCCATTAGTTTTATAGCCTCACGGGCTGTGGTGCATCTTTCAAGTGCCACCCTTTGCAGCTCCTCTATATGAAAAAGCCCATCTCTGTTGATAAGCTCACGCTTGCCCTCTGTAGTGGTCTCACCCATAGCGAGTTGCTTCTCGTTCATACAAGGATAGGCCACATTCATAAAGGAGTAGGTCTCTGCCACAGGAGCAGGAATCTCACCTTTTGTCTCCACATTTCTAAAATCGTGAGGCTCTTCTGTATGGAGTAGCCCCCATCTTATCGGCTCCATTGCGCCGGCCTCATACTTTTTCCTCTTCTCCATTCTCAGCCAGGTGCGATAGTTGGAGTCGCAAGAGTGGGCGGTCATCACAGAGCCATCGCTACTGGCATTTTTGCCCACCACAATAGAGGTGCAACTCTCAGGATGGAGTTCATCTTCTGTCTGTGCGTATGATGTTGTAGATAATGTTATTGAAACTACTAAAGTAAGAAAGGCTGTAGCTGCTTTTAAGAGCATAGCCTTAAATGAGTGAGAAATAGTGTGGTTCATATTCTATCTTTTAATCAAACAAATGTAATGATTTTATAAATCTCCCCCACCCTCTTATTAAGAATTTTGTCTATTCAGAAAATTGTATTACTATTGCAACCGCAAAATAGTAAAAGATTATACTATATTATATGATACTTAATAAACAGGTTGGTGTTTTTCTGAATTTGGTACATAATAAATTCAAGCAGTACCTTACCGAGATATTCGGGCGTAAAGGGTTCAATATCACACCGGAGCAGTTTCTTGTAATGGATGCTCTATGGGATGAGGGGGTGCTTACTCAACAACAGATTGCAGACTATATCCTAAAAGATAAGAACTCTGTGGTTAAGTTGGTGGACGGACTGCAGGAGCGCAAACTTGTTGTGCGCAAGAGTAATCCAAAAGATAGGCGCCAGAATCTTATATTGCTTACTCCATACGCTCTCGAAATTAAAGATGAGGTTACAGCCCTTGCTATGCAAGCGGTTGATTATATTATAAATGGAATATCAGAAGAGGATATAAATACCTTTATTAAGGTACTTTCAAAGATGTCTGAAAATATGAACAACAGTGTTAATCTGTTGGAATTTGCAAATAAATATCCTACTAAAAAGGTTTCTGAAGAGAATGGGAAAACTTTATGACAAACTGATGGAGGATTATAGGCTCAAAGAGGGCCTTAATGCCTGTATAAACTGCGGTACTTGCACCGCAATATGCCCTGCAGCAGAGTTTTACAAATACGATCCGAGGCGCATTGTAGATATGGTGCAGAGTGGTGATGACTCCGTTATTGAGGAGCTGCTAAAGAGTGAAACTATCTGGTATTGCGGAGAGTGTATGAGCTGCGTTACCCGCTGCCCAAGGAAGAATGCCGCCGGCCTCATTATTATGGCCCTGAGAAATCTCTCTATTGAGACAGGGCTCTTTATGGAGTCTGAAAAGGGGCGGCAGATGTATATTCTTGCCAAAGACCTAAATCACAATGTATTAAATTATGGATATTGCGTATATCCGCGCAACTTCCCATACGAGGGGCATCCGGAGGCAGGGCCGGTATGGGAGTGGGAACACGCTCATTTAGATGATGTTTTTGAGAGGCTTGGGGCTAATCTCGATGGTGATGGCCCGGGGGCTATGAGAAAAATACCTGCAGAAAATTTAGAACAGTTAAAGCGCATATATGACATTACCGGTGCAACAGAGAGGTTGGAGAAGATTAAGCAAGCCGGATTGAAAAAAGCGGCAGAGCTCGGCCTTACAGAGGAGGAGTATATTCAAAAGCTCTATACAGAGGGAACCAAGATGCACTTGAACCATTGTTAATTTTGTAATATCTTAAATACAAATAATATAAATGATATACGAAGGGAAACAGAAAATTTGGTCTGAATATCAGAAGGAGATACCGGATGACCACTATTTTTATGTACGCAGTTGCATAAGGCAATCGTTCTTTCCGGCGTCTGAAAGAACGCTTTTGGATATAGCCAGAAACAAACTCGGTAAGGATATATTTGAGACTGAGCACCATACAACCTGTGGAGGAATTGCATACCACTCAGATACAATTCCGCAGGAGACTGTTATGACAATAATAGCCCGCCAATTTGCCCTTATGGCAAAAAACGGATATGAGAACTATGTCTGCTCCTGTATAACATCGTTCGGGCTCTACTGCGAGACTTTGGAGACTTGGCGAGAGTTCCCTGCTCTGCAGGAGAAGATTGCAGACAACCTCTGGAAAAGCTGCAAGTTAGAGTTTGCAAAGCCAAAGTTTTTGGTACACGCCAGCGATTTGGTTTTCAAATACCGCAATCAGATTGCAGCCAAAGGGAAATATAAATTGGTGAATATCAAAACAGGAGAGCCTCTCAGAGTAGTTGAGCATATCGGCTGCCACTACTCCAAAATGTTCCCTTCAAAGGGTGTGGGCGGAGCCGAGTATCCATACGTACTTGTGGGAATGGTTGAGGCTTGGGGCGGCAAAATCATTGACTATCCGGAGCGCAGGCATTGCTGCGGATTCGGCTTCCGTCAATATCTTATTAAGAGCAACAGAAGTTACTCTCTATCAAATACTCACAAAAAGTTTGAGAGTATGGCTCCGTTTGAGCCCGATATGATTATTACCAACTGCCCGGGCTGCCCATACTTTCTGGACCGTTGGCAATATGTTATTGCAGAGAGCCAAGGTAAAACATACGGAAAAGATGGGCGCGGTATTCCTGTATTTACATACGAGGAGGTGGCCGGCCTTGTAATGGGCTATGACCCTTGGGACTTGGGGCTTCAAACTCATCAAGTACCCGTAGAGCCTCTGCTTGATAAGATTGGAATCCCATACGACCCCGCCAAGAAGTATCTTGGAAAGGATGGAAAGGATATAGGTAAACCCATACAACCCTCTTGCCTTAAATAGAATATGAAAAATAATGTACTTATAATTGGCGGTGGCCCGGCTGGGCTTGAGGCCTCTGCAAACTTGGTTAAACTTGGTTATAATGTAATTTTGATTGAGAAGGAAAAAGAGCTTGGCGGCCACCTCGCAAAGTGGGATCGCCTATTCCCCGATGGTGAATCTGCAAAGGAGACTCTAAAGGCTCTACTCTCTAAAATAGAGGGTGTTAAGAGCTTTACAGATACCACCGTTCAATCAATCAATCTGCTTAATAACTCCTATAATGTTGTGATGTCCAATGGTATTACGGTGTTGGCAGATGCTGTTCTGTTGGCAACCGGCTTTGACCTCTTTGCTGCACAAAAAAAGGAGGAGTATGGCTATGGAATCTACGATGGGGTTATAACCAATGCCGATTTAGAGCAATACTTTAGAGAGCATCATATTAAGCTCAATCCCAAGGCTATAGGTTTTGTTCACTGCGTGGGTTCAAGAGACGAAAAAGCGGGCAATCCGGCCTGCTCAAAGGTATGCTGCGCCACTGCGGTTAAACAGGCTATCGAGGTTAAGGAGGAATTCTCTCTGGCTGATGTCTATTGCTTTTATATGGACTTGAGAATGTTTGGCCGCCACTATGAGGATCTTTATCTCAAAGCTCAAAAGGCTGGTATAAGATTCATAAGAGGCAGAGTATCGGAGGTTGCAGAAACTGCAGATGGGCGTCTATTGGTTAAGGCAGAAGATACGCTATCCAGCACCCCTATCAAAGTCACGCTTGATAATCTGGTACTTATGGCAGGTATGCGCCCTTCGGATGAGGGGCATAATGTTGGCCGCCAGCTAAATCTTACGATTGAA
>CADBUS010000187.1 GCA_902797895.1 uncultured Bacteroidia bacterium
GAGGCTTCGCTTGCGCAAATCCAAATCTATCATAAGAACTCTCTTCTTGGCATCTGCCAAACAGGCTGCTGTATTGATAGTTAAGAAGGTTTTACCTGCTGATACGTGGAACGAGGTATCTGCAATAACCACACATTCACCCTTTTCCTGCAACATAAACTCCATATTGGTGCAGAGCAGCCTCATACTCTCTGTAAAGCCTCTGTGCGATGAGGTGCCATATATCAAAACATCATCTATCTTTTCAGTTCTTCTTCTCTTTTTTATGTTAGTTATTCTCTTGCCTATTTGTGGTATCTCTGCAAGGAATGGTACAGTACATCCCTCCTCAACATCTTTTCTGCTTCTTACCTTAGTGTCTGAGAATAGCATAAATAGCAGTATAGATGCCGGAATTAACAAGGCCACAAGCAATCCAACCAAGAAGTATTTATTGCGTGATGGATAGATAGGCGAGAATGAACCCTCTGCAGGATCTATCATTCTTGCATTGTTGGTTGCCATTGCCTGAATAAGCAGATTCTCCTCTCTCTTATTTAGCAAGAACATATAGAGATTTGCTTTAATTTGCTGTTGTCGCTCAATAGAGACTTGAGTATTTGCCTTGTTTGGCATTGCAGTAAACTTGCCCAAAAACTCATTTTCTCTCTTATTTAGGTCTCTCTTTTGCACATTAAGAGAGGCGATATAGTTGTTAATTAAAGAGACTATATCTTGTTTTAAGGGAGCTATTCTGCTTTCTAACTGCTTAACTGCCGGACTATCAGCAGAACTTGCATTTATCAGCCTGTCTCTTTGTAGAACAAGAGAATTGTATTGAGAAATTACCTTTTCTGTATTGGCATCTCCAATGCCGGTATTTACAGGAATAGTCTCATATTTGTTAAAGGCCTCGTCTATATTTGCCTTAAGATAATCTGCCAATTTTAGTTTAGTCTCTATCTTTACAATCTCTTCATTATACGTGTTACTTCTACCAAGATAGTTCGCCGCAGTAGAGTTCGCATCCATTATCCTCTCTCTTGTCCTAAACTTTGCCATACTACTTTCAACATCTCCAAGCTCCTCTTCTATAATTGAAATTCTGTCGTTTATGAAGTCTGAAGTATTGAGAGCTATTCTCATCTTCTCATCCATAGTGTTTTGATTGTATTCTTCTACAAGACAAGTTATCATATCATTTGCTCTTATGATACTATAATCTTGTAGAGCCACGGTAAGAATATTTCCGTTTTCTTTATCTTGGAGAACATTAAGCCTTGCAACAAAACTTGCTACAGCACTTTTTAATGTGCTTTTGTTTATATGCACCTCCTTGCCAACCCAATCCTCTCCCCAACTCTCATTTTTGGTAAAAACTATCCAATTATTTCCAGAGCGTATAGTATCTCCAACTTTAACATTTTTATTAAACACAAATGGCTCTGAGATAGAAATAACATTAATGGAATTATCATCTATTGGAATAACTGTTGCGTTAAAGGTTGGTAGATTCTCTTCATCCCTTGAAAAACAAAGTTTAATAGGAGACAAAGTATATAGCTCTTTCTCTTTGAGTCCACTCTTTTGAGTATAATTAACATCTGTATTTAATGAGGCAACAACTTTACTCATCATCATCTTTGATTTTAGGTAAAGTATCTCATTAGACATATCCACCAAGTTAATCACATTATTAAAGGCATCCATTCTTACAGTGGAGCGAGTATTGCTCTGGTCTCGAATAATTACCTTAGCATCACTGCGATATAATTGCCTTGTTTTAGAGTACTTGTAGTAGGTATATCCAAGAACAAGTATAAGTGAAATTACAAACCAATACCAATAGCCCAAAAGATAGTAGGCTAAATCTATAAGATTTATCTGTTTTTTACTCTTTTCCTGCATAATTGGCTATTTTTTAGTGTAATTGAGGTACAATATTAGTGTAGTTGCCAAACCGGTTAAGGTGCCTAACACAGATATTAAGAATTGTCCGTTAGGACTATATTTTGTTCCTTTTGGCTTAGTGTAGATAACATCATTCTGCTGCAAATAAAATACAGGCGAGTCAAAAATCTCCATTTTTTTCAGATTTAACTGATATGCCTGCATTACCCCGTTCTCAGTCCTAAGCACCATTATATCTTTGATTTTAGCTCTATCAACAAAATCTCCAAAGCGGGAAAGTGCTTCAATCAAATTTAAACTTGGCTCACTTACAGATAGAACTTTGTTCCCACCAGCTCCAAGGAAGAAGATATTAAATTCTTTTAGTTTTACACTTACCTCCGGCTCTCTAATATAGCCTTTGCTTTGAATTTTAGACTCAATCAATTTTTCAACCTCTCTCTCTGTCATACCCTCAATATGCAGTTTTCCCAAAATAGGGAAATCAATATTACCCTCTCTATCAACTTCGTATGTCAAGGGCTTATTATTTATACCTTCCTGTTCCTTCTCTATATTGATTATCTTATAGAAAGGTGCAACGAGTTGTGGGTTAGCATTGAAAATAGATATTTCCAATTTATCTTCCGGCTTAAATCTCAGTTCAGGAGCCTTTCTGATATTATACCTTGCCCCATACTCAATATCTTTCCAATAGGTCCTGCTCTTAGGTGTGGAGCAACTTGCCAAAAATAGCACCAAAAGTGCAA
>CADBUS010000188.1 GCA_902797895.1 uncultured Bacteroidia bacterium
CCATCGCTAAGGGCCTTTACTGCCGCCTTTGTGGCACAATATACATTGCCGTTGGCGTATGCAGCATCTCCGGCAACAGAGCCAATATTTATAATGTGGCCGCATCTGCGTGTCACCATCATAGGTACAACAAGGCGAGTCATATAGAGCAGCCCCTTTATATTGGTATCTATCATTATCTCCCAATCGTCCAGATTTCCTTCAAATTCAGAATCTAATCCAAGAGCCAACCCGGCATTGTTCACAAGAACATCAATCTCTCTCCAATCTTCAGGCAGAGAGGCAATTGCCTTTGTAGCTGCCGCATTGTCCCTGACATCAAAAATAAGAGGAAAAACCTCAACATTCGGGCAAAGTTCCAGAATCTCTCTTTGAGCTTTGGTTACTTTTTCCTTTGTTCTGCCGGTTAGAATTATATCGTAACCTCCTTGGGCAAACCTAATTGCACAAGCCTTCCCTATGCCGCTTGTTGCTCCCGTTATAAGTGCAGTTTTGTTCATAATTTCTCAATTCTTATATGGCAAAAATAGCAAGAAAATGGGGAGAAAACACATCTCTTTGCAGCAAACATAAAACTTTAACTCCTCGCGGTCTTCTATTTTCTTTGTTTAATAACTAAAATCATCTGAATTATGAAAAAAATGGCTATGATGGCAATACCATACATTAGTTGAGGAGTTGCTGCCTACGCTTTTTCGCTTATTTTTGTGAGGTGAATAGATTTGGGGCCTTGGGGCGCCGACTCCTCAATAAAGTTGTATGGCAATGAATATTATAAACAGAATACGTGCAGACTTCCCTGCTTTGGAGCAGAAGATGAACGGGGAGCAGCTGATTTATTTAGATAGTGCAGCCACCTCTCAAAAACCAAAGAGCGTACTCTCTCTTATGGAGGAGATGGCAGGCAGAACAAATGCCAATGTGCATAGGGCTATGTATGCTCTCTCTGACAAGGCTACAGAGCTATATGAAACTGCAAGAGAGGTGGTTAGAGAGTTTATCAATGCGCCTGCTCGTGAGAATATAATCTTTACATCGGGCACAACAGCCTCTATAAATTTAGTCGCCGACAGCTTTTGCCGCACCTTTTTAAAGGCTAACGATGCTATTATAATAGCGGCAGATTCGCACCACTCCAACATAGTTCCTTGGCAGCTTGCGGCCCAAAGAGCCGGAGCGGAGATTAGAGTCTTGCCAATCTCTACAGAGCCAACGCAGGGGAGGGGATTTACCGCCCATCTGCTTATTGAGGAGTTGGAAAATCTTATAGATGAAAAGGTTAAAATAGTTGCAGTTACCCACGTTTCAAATATTACAGGGTTGGTGAATCAGGTGGAGAGGGTAATTGAGATTGCTCACCGCCACAATATTCCGGTGGTTGTAGATGGAGCGCAGGGTATTGTTCATCAAGCGGTTGATGTGCAGAAGATGGGTTGCGATTTTTATGCCTTTTCCGCCCACAAAATTTATGGCGCAACCGGAGCCGGAGTGTTGTACGGCAAGAGGGAGTTGTTGGAACAGATGCCTCCTTATATGGGCGGAGGTGATATGGTGGAAACCGTTACCTATCAGAAGACTACATACGCGCCCCTGCCTTTGAAATTTGAAGCGGGAACTCCTAACTTTATAGGGGCAGCCTCGTTGGCACCGGCCTTGGAGTATGCCAAGTGGTTAAAGGACGGTATTGTACAATCTGTTGATGGAGAAAGTGTTAGCGTATGCGATGTGGTGGAAGCGGAGCAGAAAAAGATAACAGAGTATCTTACAGAGGCTCTCTTTAATGAGGTGGGAGATGTGCAACTTTATGGTTTTGAGAAGAGTACAGATGCTTCAACAGGAGTGAAAAAAGAGTTACCCCTCTTTACTTTTAACATAAAAGGGGCGAATGCCGGAGATTTGGCTCAGCTGTTAGACAAGATGGGAGTTGCTGTGCGAAGCGGATTGATGTGTGCAGAGCCTTTGCTGAATTCACTTGGAGCAACCGGTGCCCTCAGAGCCTCTTTTGCCCCATACAATACATTAGCGGAGGCAAAAAATTTTATTGCCTGCCTGCGGAGAGCCAAACAGATGGTGCTCTGATACCGCTCTTGGGTTACTCATATAATTCAAAACAGATTTATAACTTTGTAGCCCAACTTAACTAAAGAGAATAGAGTTATGGCAACTATAAAGGATATTCAGGAGCAGATTGTTGAGGAGTTTGCGGTATTTGACAACTGGATGGATAAGTACCAATATATCATAGATTTGGGAAAAGCCTTGCCGGTAATTGAGGAGTCGTCTAAAACCGAGGAGAATCTTATAAAGGGATGCCAAAGCAGAGTTTGGCTCTCTTGCAAAGAGAAGGATGGACTTTTATATTTTACTGCCGATAGCGATGCCATAATAACTAAGGGAATAATCTCTTTACTCATAAGGGTTTACGATGGCCATAGCGCAGATGAAATTTTGGCTGCCGAGCCGGAGTTTATAGAGCAGATTGGGCTAAAGGCCAACCTCTCTCCAACAAGGGCCAACGGCCTTCTCTCTATGATAAAGCAGATAAAACTCTATGCCTTGGCTTACAGCCAAAAAGAGAGCGGAGCGCAAAACAAAGAGCCAGAGATAGCTACGGAAGCCAAACTTTATCCGGCAGACGAGTTACAAAAAAATATAGTGCGTGCGCTAAAGCAGGTTTACGATCCGGAAATTTCTGTAAATGTTTATGACCTTGGGTTGATTTATGAGATAAAGATAACCCCACCAGCCGGAGAAGCTGCCGGTTTTGAGGTTTTTATAAAGATGACAATGACCTCTCCTACCTGTCCGTTGGCGGATGATGTTATTGCAGATGTGGAGAGCGCGGTTTCTGATGTGCCTGGTGTAAAGGGTGTTAAGATAGAGTTGGTTTTTGAGCCGGCCTGGGATGATTCCCGTATGAGCGAGGAGGCAAAGTTGGAGCTTGGGTTGTTGTAAGTACCGTATAATAGCCTAAATGGAATGTATAAAGCAGTTCTTCTACTTGGGAGCAACAAGGGTTTTGAGAGTCTGGATAGTGAACAGATTTTGGAACAGGCAACCCTCTCTCTTATAGATGAACTTTTGCCCTCCTATTTGGAGGTAGGGGCGTTGGAAGAGGTTGTTGCAACAACACCCATAATTGAGACAGCCCCTTGCGGAGAGTTTGAAAAGGAGTTTGACAGCAACGGAAAAGAGCAGCCTACGCCGCCCTTTAAGAATATGGCAATATCCTGTCTTACAGAGCTTGAGCCTCAAAGGGTTCTGGGTGTATGTATGGAGGTTGAAAAGAGGTTTGGCAGAACAAGAAGATATAAAAAGAAGGGGTTGGTATATCACTCGCGTACCTTGGATATAGATATTTTAAGGGTGTATGAATTGGCAGAGAGTAAAAGTATAAGAGGGGGCAAAAAGGCAGAGGAGAGCCAAACGTGGAGAGAGATTTTTTCAGAGAAAGAGGAGTTGAAACTACCTCATCCACAAGTTGTTACAAGGGCATTTGTGGGCGAGTTGCTAACCAGATTGGAGCAGTGCAAATAAATCTATCGCGATAAAAAAGAGAAAAGAGATATGACACAAGAGGAACTTTTTAAGAATTTGATTGCCCATACAAAGGAGTATGGATTTATTTTTCCTTCCAGCGAAATTTATGACGGCCTTAGTGCCGTTTATGACTATGGGCAGATGGGTAGTGAGCTGAAAAACAACATAAAACGCTATTGGTGGGACTCTATGGTAAAGCTCAACGAGAATATTGTGGGGATAGATTCCTGCATCTTTATGCACCCAAAGGTTTGGAAAGCCTCTGGCCACGTAGATGCCTTTAACGATCCGCTTATAGACAATAAAGATTCCAAGAAGCGTTATCGTGCAGATGTGCTGTTGGAGGATTATATCGCCAAGATTGAGGCCAAGATAGAGAAGGAGGTTGCAAAGGGGCAGAAGAGATTTGGCGAGGCTTTTGACGAGGCTCAATTCCGCGCCACAAATCCCAATGTGCTTAGGGAGCAGAAGAAGGCGGACGATGTTAGAGAAAAAATGGCCAAAGCCCTTAACGATAATGATTTAGCCGCCCTAAAGCAGCTTATTGTAGATTGCGAAATAGTCTGCCCTATCTCCGGAACACGCAACTGGACAGATGTGAGGCAGTTCAACCTTATGTTCTCTACTCAGCTTGGAAATATCTCAGACGAGAGCGGAACTCTCTATTTGCGTCCTGAGACTGCACAGGGAATATTTGTGAACTTTCTGAATGTGCAGAAGAGCGGCCGTATGAAAGTTCCGTTTGGTATAGCCCAAATAGGTAAAGCCTTTAGAAATGAGATTGTTGCAAGGCAGTTCATTTTCCGTATGAGAGAGTTTGAGCAGATGGAGATGCAGTTTTTTGTAAGGCCGGGAGAGGAGCTTAAATGGTTTGCACATTGGAAGGAGAAGAGGCTTAAATGGCACAGAGCCATAGGTTTGGGAGAGGCAAACTACCGTTATCACGATCACGAGAAGTTAGCGCATTATGCAAATGCCGCTACCGATATTGAGTATAATTTCCCATTCGGATTCAAGGAGCTTGAGGGAATACATAGTCGTACCGATTTTGACCTCGGCCGCCATCAGGAGTTTTCCGGCAAAAAGATTCAATACTTTGATCCTGAGCAGAATGTAAGTTATGTGCCATACGTGGTAGAGACCTCTATAGGTGTAGATAGAACGGTGCTTGCCATTCTTTCAGGGGCCTATTGCCAAGAGAAGTTAGAGGGCGGAGAGGAGAGAGTTGTTATGAAGTTCCATCCTGCGCTTGCTCCTGTGAAAGTGGCAGTTCTTCCGCTTATTAAGAAAGAGGAGCTTTGCTCTGCCGCTCAAAAGATTATGGACTCTCTCAAGCTGGATTTTAACTGCCAGTATGAAGAAAAAGATACTATTGGCCGCCGCTATCGCCGTCAAGATGCAATAGGTACACCATATTGTGTTACCGTAGATTTTGACTCTCTTACAGATGGTTGTGTTACTCTACGCGATAGAGATAGTATGAGTCAGGAGAGAGTTCCTATTGCCGAGCTACATAAAATTGTGGAGGAAAAAGTCTCTATGAAGAGGCTTTTGGAGCAGATTTAATATGAGGTAGATAAGGTAAAAGAGTTATAAAATAGCGGCCGTTTTTATATTAAATTTTGCGGAATAAAAAAGATTTTATAGCTTTGCACCCGCAAAACGCAAATCGGGGTGTGGCGCAGTTGGCTTAGCGCACCTGCTTTGGGAGCAGGGGGTCCTCCGTTCGAGTCGGAGTACCCCGACCAAGATCGTTTTCATACTATGTTTTTGACCTGCAGAGAGTTCTTCTTTGCAGGTCTTTTTTTTGTGGCGAGACCAAATACCCAAAAGCAGGTATTGACAAGCACTCTAAAATAAGGTACCTTTGCATTGTAATTATCAAGAATTATTTATATCTTTGTGAGTAAGTTGGTTAGCAGGTAAAATGATGAGAGCTTTTCTGACAATACTACTTTTTTTCATTATCGGTATTAACTCTCTTTTTGCACAAACTCCTCATAGGATTACCGGAAGGGTTATTGACAAAAACAATAATGCCGTTGAGGCGGTTGCTGTAGTGCTGTCAAATAAAGAGACCAATAAAATTATAGGCACAACAACATCTGCAGATGGCTCTTTTGCCCTAAAAGCCTTAGAGGGAGCTTATACCTTTGAGCTCTCTTTGATAGGATATGAAAAATATCTTCTTGACATAAATGTTGATAAGGAGCTTAATCTTGGTGATATTGTATTGAAAGAGGATGCCCTTTTTCTTAAAGAGATTAAGATAACAGCCAATAGAGTTGAATACGATATGAGGGGCTATGAGTATAGGGTGGGCAGTATAGAGGCTTTGAAAAACAAGGATTTAACAGAGATTCTCAATACTGCTCCGGGGGTAATGGCAGCAAATAAGATAACCCTTTACGGAAGCCCTGTGGTAAATGTATATATCAACAGACGCAAAATTGTAATGACAGAAGAGGCTCTTTTAGAATATCTGCGCACTTATAAGGGAGCAAGTATAGAAAAGATTGTTGTTATATCAGAACCCGATATTTCTGCGCGGCATAGTGGAATATCTATTAGAATTGTTACCAAAAAGGAGGAAGGAGGTTTTTTCTCCGCCTCAGTCAGAGACTTGCTAAACAAAGATAATCACGTTTGGGGAGCAAACAGTAACATAGACTACAGAAAAGGTAAGCTCTCTTTCTATGCCTCCGGCGGGTATATGAATCAGAACAGAAAAAAAGTAGAAATCACAAATAATGATTGGAAAAGTATAAATAAAAAACTTTCAGATACAACAACAGAAAAGACCAAAATATCTCCCTCTGTCAATGCCACTTTAGGGTTAGGGTATGATATTTCAAAAAAAGATTATCTCTCTGCAGAACTCTCTTTTAGAGAGATAGACAGAGATCAGAATAGAGATATTATAACTGAAAATGAGGCCGGTGTGGCAAAAAGATTCAAACGCTACAATACTGTAGCTAAAGACCCAGCCCTCTCATTGATGTATGTGCACACATTCAAAGATGCCTCAGAGTTTACGATAACAGGGGACTATGTTGGCTCGTATAAAAAGAATGAGATTATCGGCGGAAACATAAATGCAGTTGGGGCAAAAGAAGAAGATGCGATTATCAAGACAGAAAACAACACCTCAACCTTTATTGGTTATGCTCTCTATTCAAAAAGATTTGGGCAAAAACAGAGCATCAATGCCGGAATGAAATACTCATATATAACAAATGAGGCAATTAACAATAACTCCTCGTTTTTATACAAAGAGAGATTGTTAAGCCCCTTTGCATCTTACTCTGCAAATCTGAAAAAGTTCGGATTTAGGGTGGGTTTGACAGGTAATTGGGCAAATATAGACCATTATAACTATTTAGATATAGTTCCGGCCCTCTCCGTAAATTATTACATAAATAGAAAAAAGGGAAATCTGTTGAGTGCGGGATATTCAATGGCAGTGCACAGACCAAGCATATCACAACTTAATCCTAATGCAGTTTTTTCTGAGAAAGATATTATCGTAAGGATTGGAAATCCAAATCTTAAGTCATATTACGGCAACAATTTCAGTTTGGCGTTGAAGCTGCTCAACAGCTATTCACTATCCGCAAACTATAGGAGGGCCAATGATGCAATAACCTCCTACATCTATACAGATGAGAAAGGAACCCTATATCAGACATATACTAACAATGCCCGTAATCAAGCGGTTTCTGCCGGCTTTAATTTTAATAAAACCTTGTTCAAGAAGTTGGATTTGAACCTTTCTGCAACATACGCATATTCTGAGAGTTATGTAAATGGAAATACAACAAGAAATAACTCTTTTTCCTGTGCGTTTGTAGCTTTTGTATATTTACCTAAATCTTTTACTTTCTCAGCTGAGATGTTTGCCAACAGCAGAAAGAGAATCGGGCACAACGCTTACAAGAAAGAGCCTGTTTGGCTTGATTTAGCGCTTGCCAAAAGAGTTAAAAGATGGAATTTCAAACTAATGGTATCAGATCTATTAAACTCATACTCTCGGGGAGAAAAAATGGTAATAGATATGGGGGATTATATTCAGACTGTAAGTAATCGCACCCCTTCGCGAGCCTATAACATAACGGTTTCATATAACTTCAATTGGGGCAAGGCCGGCAGAGGAAAGAGGGCTCAAACCCAAAAGAGTGATATGAACTCCAGAATAGGTGAATAATGCCAAATAGTTGCAAAACAGAAAATAATAACATATCTTTGTAAGTAGAGGGTGGATTTTCAAAAAAACGATTCGCCCTCAATACAAGTATGAAAGCTCTGTTTTACATAAATTTCATAATTAAGAAAAAAACTCTTTTTATATCAATTCTTCTATTTTTTTCTGTGCTGTTATATCCACAGAAAAAATATACCTCAGAACAAATCCGCGCAGCATACGAGGGCACTTGGAAATATGAGAACACAAAAACTCAAGAGGTTTTTATACTAACTTTGTTATATAAACCGACAAGTCTATATAATTCCGATGAACCAGCGCCATATTTCATAGGCTTTTTTTCTTATAGTAAAAACGGTAAGGTTATTGAGGATAATCTTGATAGAGCAAAAGATTTTTCTGCTTTCAAGTTAAAAGAAGATATAGATTCCGAAGCCAGGCTCACAATACCAATTTCTGGAGCAGTAGCGTGGCACAATGGTCAAAGTTTGTTTAAATTTAGAGACGGAAAATTAGGCAAAATTATTCACAAGATATCTATAACGGCTCAGGTATTCACAAAGAATAATAAAACATTGCTTTGGACAATGCCCCAAAATGATGAAGATGAGTATCTTTCAAAAAAAGAGATTCCAAATGCTAATAGTACTATCCCTATGAAGATGACACTTACAAGAGTAAAGTAACGGGTTTGTGCTTTTGCGCAAAATTCTATGTAGCAAATATTTCAAAGGGCTTCATCCATTGAGGCCCTTTTGAATATTTCTGACACCTTGAATAAAATCGTCACTCTGAGGGGCTTCCATCACTCTGAAGCCCTCCCTGTCACTCTGAACGAAGTGAAGAGTCCTTTCTGAATATTTTTTACTATCTTCGCAACAGTATGAAAAAGAGCGTGATTATACTTATAGCAACTCTAATCTGTTCTACCCTTTTTGCTCAGCATAAGGATTTTAGCACAATGAGTTTTGAAGAGAAGGGAAAATTTATGGAGGGAATATGGGAGTATGTCTCGCCCGATGGTAAAATAGTTTTTACAATAGAATATATAACCACTCAATGGAAAAGGCGTACTGATGATAGACCAGCCTACTGGATAATTGGTTGCTATCGATTAATTAAAGATGGCAAGGTTGTGGAGGATAATCTTTATAAATTGGATAAGTATAGAGGACTTAAAGTATTAGGGGAGAATGATTTTGATTATACCTCTTCTATTGCGGTAGAGAAAAATTATAGCGGAGCGATTTTAGACCTCTTTTCCTTATACGACCAGACAAATGGAGTGGATGCCGATGGCGCTTTTTTCGAATTAGTCTTTTCGTATATCAAGTTAATTTCCAGCAAAAAAGGCGAGGAGACCATTTTTATGCACTTGGAAGAGGGAGAAGGCGAATATGAAGAACTTCCTAATAATCCCGATAGAATTTTCTCTATGCCAACAGATATGACTTTGAAGAAAAAGCATTAAACAATATCCTATGCAACAGATTTTTCAAAGGGCTTCATTTGAAGCCCTTTTGAAAAGTTCTGACACCTTGAAAAAGGCTCAGAATGACAGTAAAAGGGCCTCCGGTGCAAGCTCTTCTCATTCTTAGGGCTTAGCTCATTGTTTCTTTTAACATTTTCTTAAGATGGTTGTCAAATAGTTGCAAAAAAGAAAATTATAACTTACCTTTGTAAATAGAGGGGGACGGCCTCTCTGAAGCCAACCACACCACTAATAACTAAAAACTAATAATGTTATGAAAAGATTTATCAATTTGATATTAGGTTTAATGTGCTTATTGATGAAACAGAAGAGAGTTTGTGGTATCCTCTCTGTAATATGGGTTGGAGTGGAGATAAAGATGGTTATTACCTAAGCGGTGCTTTTGATACGAGCAATGGACCAGCAGAGTACTGGTATCCTTATGGGCAATCCAAATCCAATAAAGAAATCTATAGCAAAGAGGGAACTCCCAAAAATTACCAGTATGAAGTGAATGCTGTAGTTGGAATAAGAAAATAGTATAAATACTTTATTATAAAATCTACAACTATGAAAAGATTAAAAAGCTTGTTATACACGCTTTTTTTTGCTGCCCCTCTCCTTTTAAACGGGTGTCATAAAGAAAAGTTTTTAGAGAGCGGTGTGATTTCATCAGATCATTACGTACAAGTGTATATTGAACCGAATGATTTTGAACTTAGACCGGTGGCAGGAATAGAAAATGCCATACATGCGCATTTTATAGGCAAGTCTTTTGAGTGTAGCTCATCTGATACAAAGTTTTATGAATATGCAAAACTCTTCAACGATGTGTCATATAAAGGCAATGTGCTTCCATTTGCCAACAAAGCATTAACAGAGCCACTAACCTCTGTAAACATCGTTTGCGATAAAGATTTTGATGCCACTCATAAAGCAGGAAGCAGCCTCGGTGATGTAATAATGTTCTGTGCCACATCGCCGTATGAGTTCATACAAAGCGGATATAAGAAAAAAATTTACACATACCCGGATTATTGGAAGATGTTAGCAATGAATCAAAATGGGATAGTTAAGCCGATTGAGATATTGGTTAAAGATGTAAATAAGAATAACACTCGTATGCTTTATCCGATCTTTCATTTATATTTCAAGAAAAAGCCTGCAACGAGCGGCGAATATCTTTTTACAGTCACAATAAAAATCAAAGATGTTGAAATGGTAAAACAGATCTATTATACATTTTAAGGTGGCTGAATTTTATTGAATAAACGATTTTACAAAGAAGTAGCACAGATTCTTCGCTAACGCTCAGAATGACAGTGAACTAATGCTCAGAGGAACGGAAATGCTGTGCATTCTCGCTCCGCGGCTACCGCGAACATAGCGAGATTTTGCTCGCTTCGCTGCGCATTCTCGCACCGCCTTCCCGGCGGGGGGCGCTTCAACGGGTGAGTTCGAAGCTCGCCCCATTGCAAACAAAAACAAACATTTTGTAGAAATGTTTGCCATTATTATACGAGCCGCAAGAGACGAAAGCGAGCTTTCGTTCTTTTAGGCCCGTATAATAACAAAGACCGCATCACGATGCGGTCTTTTTGTTTTTGTTTTGGGTTTTACCCGTTGGCGGTGAGGGCGAGATTCGAACTCGCGGAACCGTAAACCGGTTCGGCAGTTTAGCAAACTGCTGGATTCAGCCACTCTCCCACCTC
>CADBUS010000189.1 GCA_902797895.1 uncultured Bacteroidia bacterium
ATAACCCTATGGGCTGCATTAAGCAGAAAGAGCTTTGGCGTGGAGGTTACTCCGTAATCTACAGGAAAGCGGCTATCTCTCTCAATATCGGCTACGTGGGTAATTATTGCAAAGGGATTCTGAGTTGCAAACTGCTCGTTTATCTCTCTTTTCCAAGCCTTGCTGTCGGTACCCGTATATACGCAGTAAATGTTAAGCGGTGCAAAGGTAAAGTTATCTGCAAACTCCATAAGTTTAGGAGTTTCTGCTTTGCAAAACGGGCAGTTATCGCTCCAAAAATAGATTATGGTATATTCTCCGAGCCGGCTGCCAAGCTCTATTACAGAGCCTGATGTATCTTTGAGGCTGAGCTGTGGCGCCTTTTTGCCGAGCAATGTTCCCTCGTTTACCGTTACAAAGTAGGCCATCTCTCCAAGTTCGGAGTCTGAAGCCTCAATCTTGCCGCTTAAAAAGTAGTTTTTTGCAATATAGACCGCTATGCTCTCCTTGCCCATAATTTTAGACTCCTTAAAGAAGTTGTAGCACTCTTTGGCTACGGTCTGTTTTAGTGTGGAGTCTGTTGAATTGGGATTAGTAAGCAGCTTATCTACTGCATCATAGGCATATTTGTCAGGTGCAAGCTCCAGTCTTTTAAGTAGCTCCAATAGTGCGCCGCGCATATCTGCATTGGAGCTATCGGATGCAGTTGCAGCATTTGCATTATCTGAAACAGCGGTGCCATACTGCTTTGGAGAGCAGCCAAACAAAGTTGCCGCCACCATAAGGATAAGCAGCATAACTTTCAAAAGTTTGCATCCGTGCCGAGTTTGGGCAGCCACCTCTCTATTTTTTATTTTTGCTTAACGGCCTCTTTCCGTTTAGTCAGATACTTTTTGATATTTACCCCTTGGGGCATAAACGGAGTGGCATCTCCATTGTGCATAAGCACATCTCTTACAACGGTAGAGGAGATAAACGAGAACTCGTGGCTGGCCTGCACATATACTGTTACTATACTCGGATCCAGCACCTTGTTGGCCTGTGCTATAACACCCTCAAACTCAAAATCTGTGGTAGTACGCAAGCCTCTTACTATAAACTTTACATCCATTTTGCGGCAGAGCTCAATTGTAAGTTCCTTGTAGCAGCAAACCTCCACTCTCTTGCCAAACGCTTTTGTGGCATCTGCTATAATCTTCATTCTCAAATCTACCGGAAAGAAGCCGCTCTTTAATTTGCTGCTGTTGTAACCAACTGCAACAATCACCTTATCAAATATCTTGAGTGCAGATTCGAGCACATCCAAATGGCCCAAGGTGAAAGGGTCAAACGAGCCCGGAAAAATAGCTGTACGCATATAAAAAACTCTTTTTAGAGCGTAAATGTAGCATCTGTTTTCAAAAATACCAACGAGGGGGAGAAATATTAGTTATCTGATATTGTTATCTCCATATTTGGAGAGCTTCCAAAAGACCTTCACAGAAAGAGATTACTCCCAGCGCAATTATTATAATACCGGATATTCTGTTAAGGATAATAAGCTGCTTGAGCCTGAACTTTTTTCTGAAAATATTTACAATGTTGCTCAAAGAGAACCACCAAAGTGCCGAGCCTAAGAAGATTCCGGTAAGCACCAAGCGAACAGCGTGGCCGGCCCCTGAGCCTGTATAGTTAGAGAGATCTAATCTTACCGCTGCAAACATTCCAAAAATAAGAAATATAGAGCCCGGGTTGGTAATTGTCATAGCAAACGACTCAAAGAAATCTCCAAAGCTACGCTTTTTGCTCTTCTTTTGATGTATCTGTTTCAGCGGATTAGAGCGGTAGATTCTTACTCCTATCAAAGCTATCACGAGCCCTCCTATCAACAATACGGGAGCCTTGTTATTGGCCACAAACTCCTCAATAAAGAATAGGCCCATAAGTGAGAAAGCTGAGTAGAATGTATCCGATACGGAGGCCCCCAAACCAGAAATAAAGCCAGCCATCCTCCCTTTGCTCAAAGTCTTTTGAATACAGAGAACCCCTACCGGCCCAAGCGGTATGGAGGCTCCTAAACCCACAATAAGCCCCTTTATAAAGACCATCAGCAAATCGTTCATTCTTCCAAAATTTCTACGAGCGGCAAAAATAGCTAAATTTGGCCTTATGAAAAAATCTATTTCAGCAAAAATTTGGATAGCCTCTCTCATATCGGGATTACTGCTATCGCTACCATATATTCTTTCAGACTCAGGGCTGATTGCACTTGTTGCCCTTATTCCACTATTTGCCGCAGAAAAAATTGCAACAGAGAATAAAATCAGACATTTCTGGCTCTGCTATTATTGCGCTTTTTTGGTTTGGAACATAGTTGCAACTTGGTGGATTTACTACGCTACGCCTGGTGGAGCAATAGCTGCCATTACGCTGAATGCTCTGCAAATGGCACTGATATTCAGAGTTTTCAGATGGTTAAAAAAGAGGTTTGTAACAGCAAGTGGCACTCTGCTGCAATTTTTGCCATATCTTGGCTTTGCCACACTTTGGCTCGCCTGGGAACATTGTTACAGCACTTGGCAAATAAGCTGGCCTTGGCTCTTTTTAGGAAACTCCTTTGCAGATACAACCACACTTATCCAATGGTACGAGTTTACCGGCAGCCTCGGCGGCTCGCTCTGGATAATCCTTTGCAATATCCTTATATTCAATACTATAGTAAAAGGTTTAGATAGGCAAAAAAGAGCCTTCCCTATTGGAGCTTTTTCTGTTGCTATGGCTGCTATCTTTATCCCGATAGCCATATCTATAACCATCTACTTCCGTCCTCTTCCCAAAGCCTCAGAATCAGGTAGCTTGGCAGCTAAAGAGGTTGTCATTCTGCAACCCAACATAGATCCCTACTACGACAAGTTTGGCGGAATCAATCAAAGCGAGCAAAACCACAAGCTGCTAACTCTTGCAGATAAGGCTGTTACAGACTCTACCGCATTGATAGTTGCTCCGGAGACCTTCTTTAATCCAAGTATTGAGGCCGGTGTACTTATTGAGGATATGCCATACAACAATCGCACATTGGCAGCCTTTTCGGAGTACGCTAAAGCTAAGAGTTGCGATTTCCTCTTTGGAGCAGTAACACACAAATACTACGGCAATTACAAGCCTACAAGAACCGCTCGGCAGATGCGCAGCGGCATCTGGTACGATCTTTTTAACACTGCAGTATATGCAGATATGCAGGGCGAGTGCAGTTTCTATCATAAATCTAAACTTGTAATACTCGCAGAATCTGTACCTTATATTGGAGATAAGAGCTTTTTCAACTCGCTTGGAATAGATTTGGGAGGAGGAATCGGCAACTTTGGTACTCAACCATACCGCACTCTCTTCAAGATGGAAGATGGTACCAAATTCGGAACTGCAATATGCTACGAGTCTGTATTCGGTGAGTTTTATACAGAGTACATACAGGCCGGTGCCAATTTTATGACAATTATCACAAACGATGGGTGGTGGCACAACACCTCCGGCCACATACAACATCTTAACTACGCGAGAATAAGAGCAATAGAGACCAGAAGAGATATTGCAAGATGCGCCAATACAGGCATCTCCGCCTTTATCAACCAAAAGGGAGATATAGTATCTCAAACACCTTGGTGGGAGGAGTGTTTCTTAAAAGGCCATATTACACCCAACAGCAAAATCACCGCCTTTGTAAAGTACGGAGATATTGTTGGGCGCACCGCCTGCTATATCATAATCCTGATAGTGCTGATTGCTATTTTTTATCGCGCTTCGGGTAGGCGATCCGCGAGTGGTAAATCTCTTTGATTTGGCGTTTGAATACAGATTTAAGAGATGTTAAATCCTTAAATGTAATATTAGCCCTAACAAGCTGATTTCCTGCTATTCTGCGCTCTATCACAGAATCTACCAAAGAGGCTATTCGCTCCTCAGAATACTCTGCCAAGGAGCGCGATGCGGCCTCTAAAGCATCGGCAATCATAACCACAACCTCCTCCTTTGTTACAGGCAGTTTGCCGTGGTAGGTAAACGACTCCTTATCGTTTGGATCTCCCCCATTGTTGCAATATACATTGTAGAAATACTCGGTCATCGAGTGGCCGTGATGTGAGGCTATAAAATCCTGCACTATCTGCGGAAGATGATACTTTTTGGCAAGTTCCAACCCATCATCTACGTGGCTTATTATAATTGCCGCACTCTCTTTTGGAGAGAGCTCTTTATGATAGTTGAAATCCTTAGGCTGGTTCTCTATAAATGCCTGAGGATTAACCATTTTACCAATATCGTGATAGAGAGCCCCTGCCCTTGCTATTCGCGGATTTCCATCAATAGCCACAACCGCCCTCTCTGCAAGGTTTGCAACCTGAAGCACGTGTTGAAATGTGCCGGGAGCCTTCTCTGCAAGCGCCCTAAGCACATCGTTCTCGGTATCGGACAAATCCTTCAGAGAGGAGATTGATACCATATAGAACATCTTCTCCATCAAGAATACAAACGGATAAGTAACCACCACCAATACGGCAGAGATAAATAGATATAGGTAAATTATTAAATCTGAGCTAACTTCGGCATTGTTGAATATAAGCGTAAAGGCAAGATGCACTACCGCCGTTGCAATAAATATATAGATTGAGTTCAAAAATTGCAGCCACCCTCTCTCATAGAGCGAGAATGTGATAAAGGCAAGCGCACCGGCCACACCATTGAGCAGATATAGCTCAATACCATTCTCCGCAATAAGGGCAAGCGGAATTAGCGATATAAAATAGACGGGCAGCACCACTCTATTGTATATGAAAGAGCTCATATAGAGGGTAGTAACCGCAAATGGCACTATATACAGGTAATCCGGATGGAGCTTGCGCACAAGCACAGTAAGCACAAAGTTCAAACAGCATATAAATAGTACAAAATTAAACTTGTTCTGATGCCTTAAAATCTGGAAATCAGAAAAGTAGAGTGCTATATAGAGCAGTATGAAAATTGCAATTATAACTATTGCGTGGCCCAGATATAGGAAAATTTTATGGTTAGAGTAGCCCACGCTCCGCTTAAATTCTGCCTTAAAAGATTCTAAAACATTGTATATATCCTCTGTAACAATCTCTCCTTCAGCAACTATCCTATGGCCGGCATATACCATACCCTTTGTGGGAGAGATATAATCCACCGCCTGATGATGCAGCTCGGCAGTCCTCTTCTCATCATACTCTATATTGGGAATGAGCAATGTTGAGATATTCAGTCCGTTCATAATAGCCTCTATGCTCTCCTCCTGATTTGGAAAAGCAATCATCATATCCGTTTTTATCTGTAATATCGCTCGCGATGGTGTATATAGGTCAGATTCAATGGTTTGTAGAGTAGTGCCCCCCTTGCGTACAAATATGGTCCTATCCTGTTGCTCTTTCTGTGGCAGAAGCCCCACATAATAGACCTTCTTCAGCGATTTCATAAGCACTTCTTGCAGCGGCTCTGGTATGGAATCGGCATAACAAGCCTGTAAAACAGATGAAATAGAGGCATTTACAGCATCGTCTGCACTTGTGTAATATGGCACCATATTCTTGGCCGCTTCTGCCCTCTCCAAATCCAACTCCGCCTTGCTCTTTAGGAGCGGAAAATCTATCGGAGCATCTAAGGTCTCATACATCCAGGCAGAGCCCTTTTTGTAATTATACTTGAATTTGGCATCGTCGGGATAGAGTAGCATCATAATTATAAATGCCACAGCCATAGCTAAATAGTTATTCCCATTGCGCAGTATCAGCTTCAGCCTGTCTTTATCTATTCTTTCCATAGTGCCATCAAATTTTGAGTGACTTGAATCTATTCTCACAAATTTAGCTATTTTTGCTCTAACTCAGAATCTGTTTTGAATACAATTATGACAAAACGGCTTTACATAAAAGGTTTTATACTCTCCCTGTTTGCCCTGCTTATATTCTGCTCGGCAAGTCCGTTTAAGGGAACAAGGCTCCGGCAATCGGCAAAATTAGACTCCTGGTGGGGTAGCGTAGTAAAGGTAAAATACTACAACACAGACTTTAGCAAATTTACTTTCAAGGATTATGAAAATACCTTACTCTACAGCAAAAAGAATGGTTTTGAGAGAGGCAAGTGCCAAAAGCTGCTAAAGAGAGTACCAAAATCTGAAAGAAAGAAGAAATGGCTCGCCGTATATGACAATAGAGGCTACCTGTGCGCTCTGCTTAGCGAAGATGCTGTAATAGCAGATGCCGGTATTAAATCCAAGGGGGCGGATGAGGTCTTTCTGAATATGTTTCTGAACACTTTGCATCTGCCATCGGCACACTATTATGTAGATAATATAGATTATTATACCGATAGCTACGGCAGAATAGTACGCGTTCTCTGCAAAGATTTAACTCTTAAATCGCGAGGAAGAAACAAAGGCTCGCAGCGCTACTCCGTAAAGTTCAAAGATGGCAAAAAGGGAGATAACTGCGGCCATCTTATCCCTCAGGCACTTAACGGCCCTGCAGAGCAGATAAACTATGTTCCGCAGCGCAGAGAACTCAACGGAGGAGAGATTCTTGAGCTTGAAAAAAAGGCCATAAATGCCAAGCGCAGAGGCCATAAAGTCTCATACGAGATTAAATTGCTCTACAAAGGCAAAGAGAAGCGGCCATACGGCTTTGAGAACAATGTCAAGGTCTATGACTCAAAAAACAGAGTGATAAACAACTATACAGGAATATTTGACAACAGTTAAAACAATCGCTATGGAGAGTGAAGAGAATAAAATCTACAGCCCCTCATATCTTACTTATTTAGAAGATTTTGCGCTAATGAATCTTAAAAAGAATAATATCAATTTCAAGGATATTGTATCAACCATATTAAAGGTATCTATAGTACGCAAATCGCCTATATTCCAGCAAAAAGTTCATCTTGCCGGCACTAACAAGGTAGAACATCTTGATTGCTGGGGTATCTTTCCTATTGCCAAGATGATAGAGCAAGATGGCAACAGAGGTTTCAGCAAGATAGAGCTTGCCATAAGAATTACAGATGGAGAGATAGAGAGAATCAGATATACAGTACGCCCAAAAGTAAAATATAGAGTTATAGAGGAGAGTGAAACAGATGAATAAAAAGAGAGTTTCAATTATAGTATTGGCAGCAGCTCTTTTAATCCTTAATGTTGGACAAAGGGCTAATGCTCAGAATATTCAGGATAGTTGCACATCTTGCAACACCCCGGAGATTTTAGTGCTGCAATCTCCAAACAATCTCAGATGCAACGATACAGTAAGAGTCTATTCTCCTAAAAACGAGGAGCCAATGGGCACGCTTCTGCTGCTGCACGGCTGGAGCGGCAACTATCGTGATTGGGGTGATAAGGTTAATATTCAGCATCTTGCAGACAAATATGGTTTTAGGATAATTACTCCCGACGGCTTTTACAACAGCTGGTACCTTAATAACTCAAACCCTGCAAAAATGCAGGCAAGGGAGTTTTACAACAACGAGCTGCTCCCCTATCTTATTGAGCGATACGCCTTAACATCTGATAATACATTTATAGACGGCCTCAGTATGGGAGGGCACGGCGCAATAAATATATTTATAGATAACCACTCCCTCTTCCGCGCAGCTGCAAGTATGAGCGGTGTTCTCAACCTTGCCTATATGCCTGCAAGCATAAAGAAAGAGCTAAATAAAGTTATTGGCAACAAGGTAAATAGAGTTGCGCAGGAGAGTGCAATAAAGAGAGTGGAAAAAATTGCAGGCAGCAAGAAAACCATAATACTCTCCTGCGGCTATTCAGATTATTTCTACCCAAGTACAAAAGAGTTTGCCGCCCTTTGCAGAGAGTATAAAATTCCTTGCATAGAACTCTATGGGCCCGGCAGCCACTCTTGGATATTCTGGGAGTATGCTCTAAATCAGCACCTTTGGTACTTCAGGAGGATTATTGAGGGAGAGAGTTTGGGAGAATAATCACGCAAGATGGCTCCAAACCATTGAGGGGTATGCTCTTGCCTGTATTTGTAAGCAGGCCGTTAGTTTTGTTTATTCTGAATATCTGAATAACCTCATCTTTCTGACAAGCCACAAACATAAGCTCTCCATTTGGAGATATAGCAAAGCTACGTGGATACCTACCCGTTACCTGAAAGGCTTTCCTTATTATAACACCCTCCTTATCAACAGAATAGATTGATATGCCATCGTGCTTTTTCCTATGCGAGGCATATAGGTATTTTCCGCTCGGCTCAATATGTATATCAGCACTTGCGTGGGAGTTATATTGATCTGAAAGGGTGTTCTGCAAAGGAGTCAAAAGCAAATTGGAGTTACTTTCAGAGAGAGTATAAACCACTATTCTGCCAGATTTCTCACATAGTACATATAAGAATCGGCCATCTGCAGATAGCTCCATATTGCGCGGCCCATAATCATCAGGCAGTTCGTAGTATGCTGTATTACAAGGCTGTATAGTAATACCTCTGCCATTTTCGGCATCTACAATGTTAAAAACACGAATCTTATCATCATTCGTATCGGTAGCAAGCAGATACTCCCTTCCGCTCTCTCTACCCTGCACAACCTTTAACATATGTATTCTGGAAAGAGGAGCGGCAGGCGTCAAGCCAACAGTATCAGCAGTAATCTCAACATCAAGAGTATCGGCAACAGGTTGATAAAAATCTATCTTCTGAGATGCCGGCAAAATTTTTCCGTTTTCATCTGTAGGATATAGATATATGCCCCCTCTGCCATAATTTGCGGTAATGATGGTATTGCGGTGATAAATCAGATGGCATCCTTGGGCGCCCCAATCCTTCTCCATTCCCAAAGAGGAGTATGGAGGAAGATTAGAATATCCGAACACGCCGGAACGCTCTCCATTTTCACTCACTCCGTAAAGATGGCTGCCGGTTGGAGAGAGAGTTAGGTATGATGGATTTACAGCACCAAAGTGCCTGATTATGGTATAATCCAATGTTGTGGCATTAAAGCGACATTGCGCAGCATTATTACCATAACCTCCTATGTATAATGTATATACAACATCCTTCTTTGAATGCGTATATTTCACAATCAAAAAGAGCGAGAGTAAAAAAGTTGCAATAACACAAACTATTATCTGTATCTTTCTGTTCATAAATTCAAACCATTATTATCATCAAGAGCGTAATCTACGCACTTGTTCAAAAAAAGATTAAATTCAGCACACTTGGCAAAATCTGCGGCAGCCTTCTTTGCAAGATTGTCCGTAGAAAAGAGATATCTTTCATCTATAGCTTTTGAGAGGCCGAAATCTCTGAGTTTAAGCAGTTCGCGCCAACTCTCATTTTCAACTCCATCAAAGCCGGTAGGAATTCTCTTGTATGCGTTTTCATTTGAAAGAGCAAAGCCCGTAGCCTTTTTAATAGCAGATAAAAGCGAGTCTCCATTTACAGATATTTCATCTCTTACACTTGCAACAACCTTTGGAAGAGGCTGATACAAACCGGCAAACATCATACTCCCTCCAATAAAGGCCCTCTTTTGAGGAGGCTCAAGATGAAAATAATACCCTGCGTATGGAGCTTTTTTGCCACCGCGCACAATAAAAGCTCCAATATGAGTTTTATACGGAGTTTTATCCGCAGAAAATCTAATATCTCTGTAAATTCTATATGTACAATCCTTTACACTAAGAGGAGAGGAGGCTATATATTCATCCCATTGTGATATGCGGGCAACAAGCTCCATTGTAAAGGCTTCAAAAATAACCTTGGCCTTCAGATACTCCTCTTTATGAGCATCAAACCATATCTTGTTATTGTTCTTTGCCAATCTCTCCAAAAAGGAGTAAACAAATTTAATATCCTCTTTCATCTTTTTGATTCTCTTTTTCTCTGTTTTCTCCCTCAAAAATAGCAAATCTGTATAACTTTGCCCCTTGGGGTATGAATTTTGCTGTTTAGGGTGCGTTATATGCTAAAGAAGATCTTAAAAATAACTGCAATAGTGCTGCTATCCCTTATAGTGGCAGCTCTGCTTTTATGTGGCTCTATTACAAAATTGTATGTAGAGAGCAATAGCGAGCAGCTTATTGGCAGAAGAGTAGAGATTGGCTCTATGGGTATAAATCCCCTCTCCGGAACTATCTATGTAGAGAATTTCAAGATTTTTGAAAAGGATGCTCTTACCCCCTTTGCCGATTTTGCAGATATGCGCCTTAATTTTAGCGTAGCCGCTTTGGCAAGCAGTCGCTTGGAGCTTAACAG
>CADBUS010000190.1 GCA_902797895.1 uncultured Bacteroidia bacterium
GACATCCGCTTGTCGGCTAGTCAAGGATGGGAGCTGTGCTGTTTGCGAAGTTGCGACTGAAGGGCAGTGTAATACTAAAGGAAGCTGGGCGCCCACGCCCGTGAGTGGGAGGGACCCATCAAATACAAGTTCTTGCTGGCAAGGACGAAGTAGATGATGGGAGGGATGAACGCAGTGAACTTCCTGTGTATTACAACTGCCGTAAGGAGCGATACAGATTCTTCGCTGCGCTCAGAATGACAGTGGGAGTAAAGAATAGCAGTAAGCGACTGAAGGGCAGTGTAATAATGAAAAACAACTGCTTGCAACAGAAGCAAGAGCAGCACAGTCCCAGCCAAAGATATCCGCTGAAAAGATGTAGTAAGAGACTATTTCAGATGGTGGAGGAGGAGGGTGGCAAAGTGGGTGGAGCCGAGGTCTGTGAGGTGAGTACCATCTACCGTATCTTCATTTTGAATCCCCTCCCCTTTCTGGCCGGAGACATCTATAAAACGGAGATTTTTAAGAGGGCCGGTGGAGTAGGTTTTTCCTGTAGAGGGCTCTCTTAGTTGAGTTCCGTACTTTTTGAGTCTCAAATAGATAGATTTTATTAGCTGATTCTCCTGCACCATATCTGAATTGTTCTGCGGCAGTATGAACTGCTGCGGATACTCAAAATTATTTACAATATAGATTGACACATTGGGGTTGGCTGCAGCTATAGAGCCGATAAAATAGTCTGAACTGTCTCTTGTTGTCTGATAGGTGCAGTTGGCAAGGCAATCTATAACTATTGCAGAAGCCGGAAGTGTTTTAATCCAATCCGCCATTGCACCATCCATTCTCCCGTTGCCGGAAAAACCGAGATTGATAGTCTGCACTCCAAGCCGGCGAGAAACTATTGCCGGATAGGCCATACCAGGCCTTGATACACATCCCCCTTGAGTTACGCTTGTACCATAAAAGATTATAGGCAGAGAGGCTTTTTCTGTGAGCAGGGCACCGCTCGGCCTATAGAGCTGCGCAGTAGAATCTATACCAATAGCCATACTCTCAACTCCGTCATACAAAGGAAGATATATCATATACTCCCTTTTGCCTCCCTCCATTTTTCTGACAAATATATTTGCTGAATTTTTGCCGTTTGGAAAGGCGGTGCCTGCAAAGAGCCACTCTTTGCCTCTCTTGCCATTGGAGTAGAGATAGAGATCCATTCCTTTGATGCCTGTATAGGCCATATGGCTCATTGCAAAGTTGTTGGTCAGGCTCCACTTTGCCCCTATTGTTTTGGAATCTGTAGAGAAGCGCACCGCCACTCCGGCACCATTGCGGCCAAGCTCCCAAAGCTCTTCTCTTACAGCTCCTTTCAATTTTAATGGCAGGCGGTAATAATAGCCGCAAGAGTCTGCCGCTTTTTCCGCCTGCCCTAAAATAACCGCTTTGCCCTCTGTAACAAGTTGCCTTACATCGTAGAACTTTAGCTCAGAAACTCTCTGTGCATAAGCTCCTTGCAAGCCTAATGGCCCCACAAGTAATTGCAGGGCCAAAGCTATAAGTATATTTTTTCTTCTTTTCATTTTGTTTTTGTTGCAGCTGCCGGAAGGAGTGCTTATAGATTCTTCGCTACGCCCTTCGACAAGCTCAGAATGACAGCAACTCTGCTCAGGATGACAGTTGCAATTAACTCTCTTTCTTGATATTAGGGAGTTCAAGGCCGTAACCGTGCTTTTTGTCTATGCGCTTGAGTACAAAGCCAAGCAGCAAGGCCGCAACACCAAGGCAAGCGAGCATTACAAGCGGCGCGGTGTAATTGAATTCAGTTGGATCTGTAACTCCCGGATTAGTCTTGTCCAAAACCTTTCCAATGAGCATTGGGAAGAGCCACAAACCTATGTTCTGAATCCAGAAAATAAGCGCGTATGCAGAGCCTATAATCTTGGAATCTACCAACTTAGGAACGCTTGGCCAAAGTGAGGCCGGCACTAAAGAGAAAGATGCTCCCAACACAAGTATTGTTATATATGCTATAACTACGCCGCCAATCGCGCTACCCTTGAACATAGGCAGTATAAATGCAAATGTGAGGTGGCAGGCAATAAGTAGCAGAGAGCCAAGCACAAGCATAGAGGCCGCCTTGCCCTTATGATCTACATAGCTGCCAAGTATAGGAGTTATACCAACTGCAAGAAGCGGGAATACTGCAAAAATTGTCTCCGCACTACCTCTCTTGTAACCCATATAGCAGAAGACTACAAGAGCCAGAACCGCAAGCGTTAGCAATGAGTATTTTTTAGCTTTATTCTTTGAGAAGTTGCTCATAAATGCTGCTATTGCAACTACTAACATTATAACATATTGCACAATAGTAACCGTATTCTTCGCCCAGAATGAGTCTGCAGGCACCTGTGCAAAATCCAAGTTACACTGCAACATATTTACCGCATACTTCTGGAATGGGAATATGGCCGAGTAGTAGAGTACGCAAAGCAGAGCCACAATCCAAAAGCCGCTGCTCTTGAGAATTGCTCCTATATCGCTGATTTTGAACGGATCGTCTTTCTCCTCCGCCTCGCCGGTTTGAGCATCCAACTTCTTATCCATAAAGAAATAGACTATGAACATTATGAGTGCTATCATTAGCAGCACAACACCAAAAGCCACTGAGCGTGAAACATCTATCTTATCTCCCATTTTGGCGAACATTGGAGAGAATATCATACAGGTGGCAACTCCCAACCTTGCAAGAGCCATCTCAGAGCCCATTGCAAGAGCCATCTCTCTGCCCTTGAACCATTTTACTATTCCTCTCGATACGGTTATACCTGCCATCTCAACTCCGCACCCAAATATCATAAAGCCTACTGCTGAGAACTTTGCGGAGGCCGGCATACCTCTGTAGAATGGAGAGATGCCAAGCTCGTCAAAGCCCGGAATATAGTTGAGATTGTTGTTGAACCAAGTCTCAAGAGTTGTACCTATAAAGCCCTCTGTTACTGCATACCAATTGATTGCAGCTCCCACAAGCATTACCACTCCGGAGAGTAACGCGGTAAAGCGTACTCCCATCTTGTCTAAGATAATACCTGCAAAAATCAGGAAGAACACAAACACATTAAGGAAGGTCTCCGAGCCTTGCATTGTTCCAAATGCCGTTGAGTCCCA
The DNA here is from genome assembly GCA_902797895.1 of uncultured Bacteroidia bacterium. Lineage (GTDB taxonomy): Bacteria > Bacteroidota > Bacteroidia > Bacteroidales > UBA932 > Egerieousia. The sequence goes on from CADBUS010000190.1 coordinate 3,142, forward strand.
GCCTCTTGTAGATTGCATCAAGTCTTTGATAGGAGAGAGTATGTCCATAAAGATATATGAACAGAACATTGCAAGCGCCAACAGCAACAGAGCTGTCCAACGCATTGCGGCAGAATCTCTCAATGTTTTCTTAAGTTCTACACCCATATTATTATTGTTTTATTTATTTCTATCGCGATTAAATTCTACTCCACAATTGTGCGAATTTTGGCGCAAGATAATTTTTTCTTTTGGATTTTAACATAACTGTTCTTAAATTGCACTTTTGATAAAGAGTTAAACAGCAGAAATGGAGTTTAAGATACTGAATCAGATAGAATCGCCTGCAGATTGCAGAAAACTTGATATAAAGGAGCTAAGCACTCTCTGCCAAGAGATTAGAGAGTATATGATTGAGTGCTGTGCAACCAACCCCGGCCACCTTGGAGCCTCGCTCGGTTGCGTAGAGCTATCCGTTGCCCTACACTATGTGCTCAACACCCCCAACGATAAGATTGTGTGGGATGTAGGCCATCAGGCATACGCCCATAAGATAATTACAGGCCGCAGAGAGGCATTCAGACGCAACAGAATGAAAGATGGCCTTTCCGGCTTTCCAAAGATGGAGGAGAGCCCTTACGACTCCTTTGGAGCAGGCCACGCATCTACCTCTGTATCTGCAGCTTTAGGGCTTGCCACCGCTGCCAGGCTGGAGGGGAAGGATACCAAAGTTGTGGCTGTACTCGGCGATGGCGCCTTTACCGGAGGGCTTGCATACGAGGGAATTAACAACGCAGGAGCCTCAAAGGCAGATATAATTGTAATACTCAACGATAACCATATTGCCATAGACAAAAATGTGGGAGCTATGCACAACTATCTATTAAAGCTCACCACATCAGCTACTTACAATAAGGCAAGGCATAGGATTTGGAACTTTTTGGGCAATAACCGGTTGCGCCGCTATGTAAAAAAGGCACTCAGCTCCATCAAAAATTTCTTCTTCCGCCACGGTACTGTATTTGAGGGGCTTGGCTTCCGATACTTTGGCGTAATAGATGGCAACAACATTGAGGACCTTATAAGGATGCTCAATAAGATAAAGAATCTCAAAGGGCCAAAACTACTGCATATAAGTACATTAAAAGGCAAGGGCTACGAGCCGGCAGAGCAGAATCAGAGCGTATGGCACGCCCCGGGGCAGTTTGATGTGGAGACCGGCGAGAGAATCAGCAAGAGCGGCGCACCGCTGAAATATCAGAATATTTTTGGGCAGACTATAGTTAAACTTGCAGAGCAAAATCCTAACATTGTGGGAATTACACCGGCAATGTTGAGCGGCGGACAGCTAAGCGACCTTATGGCCGTATATCCTGAGCGTACTTTTGATGTGGGAATTGCAGAGGAGCACGCAGTTACATTCTCTGCCGGCTTGGCCGCAGGGGGTATGCTCCCATTTTGCAACATCTACTCATCGTTTATGCAACGCTCTTTGGATCAGGTTATTCACGATGTGGCTCTGCAAAATCTGAAGGTTATATTCACTATAGACCGCGCAGGATTGGTTGGAGAAGACGGAGCTACTCATCACGGAGCATACGACCTTGCATATCTGAGGTTTATACCCAATATGACCATTATGGCCCCTATCAATGAGGTTGATATGCAGGATATGCTCTACAGTGCCACCTTGCCTGAATATACAGGTGCCATAGCAATACGCTATCCAAGAGGAAGTTGTGTGGGAATGCAACTGCCGGAGCAGTTCAAGAAAATAGCTATAGGCAAGGCTGTGAAACTTACCCAAGGCGAAAAAATTGCAGTTCTCTCCATAGGCACAATAGGCAACCAAGTGGCAAAGGCAATAGAGATGGCCAAAAAAGAGGGAATTACTCCAAGCCACTACGATATGCGTTTCCTCAAACCTATAGATACAGAGGCAATAGAGGAGGCTGCCGCAAACCACAGCTACATACTTACTGTGGAGGACGGCAGCGTTATTGGAGGATTATACAGTGCTGTATGTGAGGTAGTTACTGAGAAGAAGGTAGGTTGCAAAGTTCACGGACTTGGTATTCCGGACAGCTTTATTGAGCAGGGTACGGTGAGAGAGCAGCTGCAAGAGTGCGGAATAGATGCAGAGGGTATTTTGAAGGCCCTCAAATCTATTTTTTGAAAAAAATGAGAGAAAAATTTGGCTGGTAATATAAATTTACTACCTTTGCAGTCCGTTTTGAAAAACGCTGCCGATGTAGCTCAGTTGGCCAGAGCAGCTGATTTGTAATCAGCTGGTCGGGGGTTCGAATCCCTCCATCGGCTCTAAAATAGTCTAAGTATAGACGGAGGGGTACCAAAGTGGCCAACTGGGGCAGACTGTAAATCTGCTGGCTTATGCCTTCGGAGGTTCGAATCCTTCCCCCTCCAC
>CADBUS010000191.1 GCA_902797895.1 uncultured Bacteroidia bacterium
GTTTCTGTCTTTTCATCCAAGGCGGATGTGGCCTCGTCCAAAATTAAGATTCCGCCATCTTTCATAAGGGCTCTTGCTATTGCGATTCTCTGAGACTGCCCTTCACTCAAGCCGCTACCTACCTCTCCGCATACAGTATCCAAACCATCGGGAGTAGAAAATACAAAATCTGCCTCTGCCATACGCAACGCGTGACGCATAAGTTCCTCAGAGCCATTTGGATTGGCTAATAGCAGATTATGTCTTATGGTACCGCTCATAAGGGTATTGCCCTGCGGTATATACATAAAGTTGCACATAAGGTGCACACCTGCCGGCTCTCCACCTATAACTATCTCACCCTCATTTGGTTTCAGCAATCCAAGAATCAGTTTGATAAGGGTACTCTTACCGGTTCCGGTCTCTCCCAAAATTACAGACATCTCACCGGCAGGAAATAGTTTAGAGAAGTTCTCTATCACCAACTTACTCTGCCCCTCGTAAGAAAAACTGAGGTTCTTGACCTCCACAGCCGGCGCTCCGGGCAGAAGCTGCTGCTCAGATTCTCTCTCTTGCGGAAGCTGCTTTAACTCTACAAGGCGATCTACCGAGGTCAGCACATTTATAAACGATGTAAACTGCCTACCTATCTCAGCGATAGGGCGTTGCACTTGCCCAACAAGCTGTAGAAAGGCGGTCATCATACCGTATGTAACCGTACCGCCACGGATTCCGTATATACCCCAAAAGAAGGCCACCATATAGCCTGTAAAGAAGCCGGCCTGCATAACTCCACGGGAGAAAGCAGAGAGATTCAACCCCTTTATGCTAAGACGAAGTTGCCCGCGCTGCAATATCCTAAGCCTGCCAAGCACATTGCTTACCGAGCTGATAGTGAGTACAACCAAACGATTCTGCAAGTTCTCCTGCATATGTTGTTGAATGGCACTCTCCTCTGCCCTTACCCTATATGAAATCTCTCTTCTTTTGAAGAAAAAGAGCCTTGCACTAAAGGCCATTATAATGGAGAGAATAAGAAGCACCCAGAACAGATATGGAGCCATACGGAGCAGATAGCCGGAAAATACGACAAACTGCAAAATTGTGATAATCAGGTTTGGAATTCTGCTGCAAAGAATATCGGCAACTATTTTTATATCGTCCTGTATGCGGTTGACCGTATCGCCGGAGAGAAACTTCTCCTTGCCATTCCACCGGCTGCCAAGCACATAGCCAAAAATCTCGTGGCGCATACGGTTTTGAGTCTTTATGGTTATGTAACTTTCCCACCAAGAAGCCCCCAAACCGGTAAGAAGTTGAAGTACCATAATAGCACACATCAGATAGATATGAGTTTTTAGCGATGCATCAACAGTACCGGTTGCTATATCCACCAACATTTTGGAGTTCCAAACAAAAGCCAAAGAGGCAGCAACTCTCACTCCGCCTATCAAAACGGTAATAAGAGTAGGCAGACGCAATGGAAGATACATCTTCCATAAAGCCTTAAGCGATTTCCTTACCCCCTTTCTCTTTAACATCCCTATTTGCAATCTATTAACCCCTTGCTACAAAAAGCATCTATAAGCTCGGCTGCATCAACTTTAGCAGTAGCAACATCAATACCATAATGGCTACAGAGCAGTTTTACCACATCATCAACAGTAAAGCTATCAAGTGTAGCAATATTCTCCCAAACAAAAGCGGCAGAAGAGTTTATTTGCAACATCTTTGATGAGCCCATCTGCTCAAGACCCTCACCTACAATAATATAGTGTGGCCCCAACTTTCTTAATATGTATCCCGCCTTAACTTTCATACGGCCATTTAATCCCATTTCCCAATAATTTTGCACAGCAGATTGAGGGGGCGTCTAAGGGGTCTTAAAGCAACCCAGAGCCTTCTCGGTTTTGGGAGATATGAATTTCCATCCTCTCCAACAATCTCTATTGCTGTTGCAATTACATTTGCAAAAGTACAATATTCTCTTTTGATATTGGCATCGCCCATAAGAGTAAGCAACCCGTTTTTGCTCTTTATTACCCTATGTATCACATAATTCCACTCTCTTGCACAAAGTGCTGCATTAGGGGTGTTACTGGCCTTGGCAAGAACAATATCCCCCACCGCCACACTCTCCATTCGTTTAAGGCGGAGACGCTCCTTGCCATCTTTTATAAAGGGCAACATACTTGTACCTCTTGGCCTAAGGAGTACGGTCTCTCCTGCCAGCAACCTGGATACAACAGCTTCCAAAAGTTCGTCCCTATCCTGCCGTGCCATATAGAGTTTTATATGAGAGTTCTGCGGCAGCACTATCTGGAAGGCACTCCAAAACATAGAACGGTACACTCTCGGCAATAGAAGCTATGGTACTGTGCAGATAATCTGCCATTGAGCCAATAGGCCTAAAACCAGAAGAGGATGAACTCAACAGAGCGTATGATTGCAGTAGCGGCTGACGAAACATTCTATTCTCCTTTGCCTGAACTATTTTTACAACTCCCCTTACAGGAGCTGAAATATCTTTGTAGCAAGGAGTCTTTCCGCTCCACGGAGAGCCGTAAACATTAATCGCTCCGTTCTCTATTCTGAGTATGGGGTTATCATCGTTGATAAGTTCAGTACCTTGCAAGTGGCTACACCATAGGGAACTATGGGTACTCTTGCCGGCTCCGCTCTCACCTATGAAAACTGCGCCGCCTCCCTCCCTTTTAACAACCGATGCGTGAATCTCAAGAGTATCAAACTTTGCGCTTGAAAAGGCATAGAGCAGCATTAGAGCATTATCCAAACTAAAGCGCGGCTGCGAACTTATTTTAAGAGAGGCTCTTGTAAAATCGCTGTTTGTGACCATCCAGGCACAATGGGGCATATTCGGAAGTGGAGCAAAGGCTACAGCATATCCTGCACCAAAGTTCGCGCTGCTAAATTCGTACAAATCTGTAACTTGCAAACCAGGTTGGGTTTTGCCAACCCATATCGGCACTCTATTACCATCAGGGAGAATGTCTGTCACCTCCAACCTAAAGAGCTCATTCTCAACCATACCCTCCACTCTGAACGGAGCGAGATTTTCCATAGCCCTCCAATCAAAGCTATCGGGAGCAAGAATTGAAAAGTAGTGGCCGGCAACTCTGAATAGGTTTGCAGACTTCATAAGTGGCTCTTTTAGAACTTTTTGCCTGTTATTATACTCAAGAAGGTTAGAGCCAAAACCTTCATATCAAACCACATAGAGCGGTTTCTAAGATAATAGAGATCTAAGTCTAACCTTGTAAGCATCTTCTCGATAGTATCTGTATAGCCGTTATAAAGTGTTGCATAACTTGTAACTCCCGGCCTTATTTGATAGAGGTAGTAGTAGCGAGGATCTCTCGCAGAGATTTGCCCTATATAGAACTCCCTCTCCGGACGATAGCCAATAAAAGACATATCGCCCATAAATACATTCCAAAGCTGCGGAAGTTCATCCAAGTGGTGGGCACGCAAAAAGCGGCCGACCTTTGTAAGACGGCTATCACCCTCTCCTGCGGCCAATTGGGCACCGCTCTTCTCTGCATCCATACGCATAGAACGGAGTTTATATATGTAGAAAGGGCGCCCTCCTTTACCAATTCTCTCCTGTTTATATATAGGATTACCACCATCCTCCAACTTTACGGCCACAAGGCAGATTAACAAAAGCGGAGAGAATATAAGCAACAACAAAGCTGAGAGCGAAAGGTCAAATCCCCTCTTTACAAATCTCTCTACAGCGTTCATTCCATCTTTCTGAAATGCAGGTGGGTCGTAACGGGTTGCCTGATGAGTGCTTTGGGACTCATCGTTACTCTTTTTTTCAGAACCATTCTCTCCACTATCCTCACTGCCTCTATAACCGCGCGGATAAAAAAGCCCATCCACACCACCCAGTCTCCACTGCAACTCATCCATATCAGAAGCGGTGGAGCAATAAAAAACCTGCCTATCGTAGATAACCCTCCCCGCCAAATTTCTATCTGTTGTGGTAAAACCTATCACATTATAATCACCCGTTGTCTCCAGATCCTCCATCATCTTAAGAGAACTCTTGCCAATACCGGCAACAAGCACATTTTTACGGGAGACTCTCTCAACTATAGTATCATCTTTTACAGATAGCATAGATATCGCAATCCTGACATATATCAAGGCTATGCTCATAAATATCATATCAAGCAACAGCAAAAGCACACAATAGACCAAAGAAGGCATCTCAATCAAAGAGAATATCAGCACAAGTGTAAGCAGCAACTCCTTTATTATTATTGAGCCAAAAAGCCTTAAAGAGGAGCGGGAGGTAGTAAAACGCCGCACAACCTTATAGCAGCCTGTGATAATAAAGCCGAGCAATGTTGCTATAAGCGAGTAAAGCAACCACTTGAAAACTATGGAGGTAAAATCGTGTATAGGATCTGATATCCAACGTATTATCAGAAGTGCAAAAAGAGATGACAAGACAGAAAGGAAGCAGTCTTGAAGCACCACTACCCATATCCCGTGATATTTACCAAATCTCTTGAAATTGAACAGATACATCTTTTTTATGAGGCTTAGAATCTCTGCAAAATTACAAAATATCGCGTTAAGAATAAAAAAAAGTGTACACCAAAACTGATGCACACTTTAAAAGTTACTTCAAAACAAGCCGCTTAGCTGTTCTGATAGAAGAGTTGATTACTATTCGCCCCAGCCGCCATCAAGATCAGTACTCCCGTCAATCTCCTCAACCTCCTGGCCGGCACTTGTAACTCCGCCAGCAGTGTTGATAGCATCTCCAACAGAGCCCATTAGGATCGAACTAGACTGGAACTCAATCTCACTAAGAACAGATGGTTTCTTGTAAGAAGCGCAATAAAGTCTCTCTTTTTTCATTGTATATATCTTTTTGATTATTCTAAAAATCGACGGCAAAAGTACAATTTTTATTTCTAAATGCAAACTTTTCTGAAAAAATATTATATTTGCAGCGCTAATATTGCTTAATACTTTTGTAACAGAAAGTCAACTTTAGCGGAAATATAGAGAATATAATAAAACATAAATACTATATGAAAAAAGTACTTTTAACTTTTGTTTTAATTGCTTTGGCCATTCCTTCATTTGCCCAGAGGTTTGAGCGTGCCAACAAGTTTAACGTATCTGTTATGGGCGGTCCTATGCTCTCAAAAAATGAGAACTCATTCGGATATGGGGACTTCAAAGTTAGAAAAGACCTCCTTACTTGGCAGGGTCAAGTAGCTGTGGGCTATTCCTTTACAAATGCTATCTCCGGTAGGGTGAGCATTGGGTATGGTAAGAACCCTTCTGCTATGAATATAAGAGAGTCTGAGTGGGTATTTGCCCCTTACGATTTCAAATCCGTAACTTTCTTTGCAGATGCTATGGTTAATCTAAACGGCCTTGGTTCAGATAGTTGGGCTTTTGCTCCTAAACTTTATGTAGGTTTAGGCGCGGGCCACACTTCCGGCTTCTCTATACCTTACATTACAAAGCATAAGAACCCTGCAAACGCAAAGGGTGCCATAGTTGATGATCCGGGTAATGTTAAGCATCCTAAATATGATACAGCTCTTGCCGATGGTACATTCACCACAAGCAATACCTCATTTGGAATGCGCGCAGGTTTTATTGCTGAGTACGATTTCAAATCTGGCTTTGGCATATTTGTAGATCTTTGCGCAGAGGCCTTCTCAGAGAATTTCAACGGCCAGCACAAACTCACCGGTAGCGGTAAGGGTAAAAACGACTTCCCATTTGATGTAAGAGGAACTGCCTCTTTGGGAGTTATAATGCATTTCTAAACCACACATAACATAAGAATATATGAAGAAAATTATACTTATAGCAACTGCCCTATTCTTGGGCTTATCTGCTGTAGCACAGGAGATTCCTGCCGGCAATTGGTTTATTAAAGTTGGTGGCGGTGCCAATGTCTCTATGGATGGTTACAAATACAACGGCAGATTGGATTCTCACGTAGGTGGTGGTCCTGCATTAGATCTTAAAGTTGGTAAGCTACTCAACAATGTAGTTGGAGTTGGTATCGGTTACACCGGTTTGGGTACCTCCAATATGTACAACGATTGGTACAGAAACGATTATCATTTTGCTCACGCAGATCTCTTTATCAGAGCAGCAAAGAGCTTTGTACCATACGTAAATGTAGGATACAGATTTGTAAACGATGGCGGCTCTGTAGCCGGAGGTCTTGGCTTTATGTTCCCTATACAGGTTGGCCAGAGAATTTATGTGGTTCCTGATATCAGTGCTACTTTGCACAACAACAATGGCTTTAAGGATAATGGTACCCCTCCTCCTGCAATGCCTTTGGCAGATAAGAAGATGGGTGTAACCTTTACCGGTACACTCGGCTTGGCTATCAAGTTGGGCCCAATCAAGAAGAAAGAGGTACCGGCTCCACCGGTAGTAATACCTGAGCCACCTGTAATTCCTGAGCCTGAGTTCCACTTTGCCCCATCATTCACCTATATTCAGCCTGATTTTGAGGCAGTTAAGAAGCGTGCTCTCCCAGGTCACGCAAACCTTGAGTTCTTGATTGGCAAGAGCAATGTTTTAAGAGATTACAGAAACAATGCAGCAGAAATTGCTAAGATAGTAGATGTAGCTAATGGTTTGATTAACAATCCTGAGGACTATAGAGTTACCAACATTCTTCTTAAAGGTTATGCATCTCCGGACGGAGCTTACAAATCTAACGAGAGATTGGCTAAGGCACGTACTGAGTCTTTGAGGAATATTGTAGCAAACTCACTCCTCAACAAGAGCGTTCCTATCAGCACAGACTATGTTGCTGAGGATTGGGATGGTGTAAAGAAATGGGTTGAAGGTTCATACCTCCCTAACAAAGAGAGAGTTCTTGCTATCATAAACGATTATAACCTTACTCCTGATGCAAAGGATGCCAAAATTAGAACATCTTGCCCACAGGATTACAAAGTTATCAAGGAGGAGTGCTATCCATCACTTCGCCGCTCTGAGTATCAGATAGATTACGAGATTACTAACTATACAGATCCTGAGCACATCAAGAAGAAGATTAAGACTCATCCAAAGGATCTCAGCCTTAACGAGTTCTTTATTGCAGCCAACTCTGCCGAGTTAGGTAGCAAAGAGTTCAATGAGATAATGGAGGCTGCTCTCAAACAGTATCCTACATCTGAGGTGGCTATCGTAAATGCAGGTATTGCAGCACTTCAGTCTGGATATATGAGCAGAGCTAAAGAGCTCTTGAACATTAAGTTCACAGATCCTAACGTAATCCCTACTGCAACTTACGCAAAGGGTATGCTCAAAGCTATTGAGGGCGATTACAAAGAGGCTGGCGATTTGTTCAACTCTGTTAAGAATGTAATCCCTAAGGCAGCCGACGCTCTCAAGCAGCTTCAGGATGCTAAGAAATACTAATCCACTTGGTACTACCATAGTATAAAGTAGAGTGGTAATTTAAGAACAAGAGGGGCTGGCAGTTACATAAGTCAGCCTCTCTTTTTTTAATAGAAAATGACCGAATTTGCCAATATCAATAGCGTCTCCAAAGATTTTATGTGCTGCAATTGTGGTGCGTGTATTGCTATATGCCCCAAAGATTGCATCACAATAGAGAAGAGTAATATTGGCCGCTATTATGCTAAAGCCGACTCTGATTGTATCAATTGTGGAAAATGTTTAAAAACCTGCCCAATAGTAGATAGTCAAGACAATAGAGAGAAAGATGAACTTTCTGGCAACAAGATAAAGGAGAGTTATATCGGCAAGAGTTGCAGTCATCAGATTTTCAGCAATTCGCAAAGCGGAGGAGCGACTACCGCAATTTTAACATATCTCTTTCAGAGTAAGCAGATAGAGGCTGCTTTACTCTGCATTTCCAACAAAGGCATACCGCAAGCTGCCATAATTACCTCAGCAGAAGAACTTTATAAAAGCCAAAAATCTAAATATACCCCGGTGTCACTTTTATCCGAGGCGAAAAAACTATTGAAATACTCTTCTGCTGCTATAGTTGGCCTACCTTGCCACATAGATGGAGTCTGCTCAATTATTGAAAACTCAGAAAAGTATCGCAGTATTATCAAATTCAAGTTAGGATTAATTTGCGACCGCACACTATGCGAGGGAATTATAGATTCCTTCTGCAGCTATATAAAATTGAGTGAGAGACCTTCTGAAATATACTGGAGAGCTAAAGGCAATATCAATGGAAAATTTTATAATTATTTAGACTCTCCGGTAGTTTTTACAGACGGTTCCGGAAAAAATCATATTATACCCAAGAGAGCACGAATGGCTCTTAAAGAGATGTTTACACCTCCAAGGTGTAGAGTCTGCTACAACAAGCTCAACACGAATGCGGATATAGTATTAGGAGACCCCTGGGATTTGGATGGAACAGATTACACAAACGGTAGCTCTCTTATAATTGTTAGAAGCGATATAGGTGAATGTGTAATTAAAGAATGTACAGAAAAGAGCTATTTGGAGATATCTAAAAAGATAAGCGCAGAAGAGGTTGAAAAGAGCCAAAATATGGCAGGACGGGTTGCGTCTGTTTTTTCCTACCTACCGGCATTACAAAGGCACTTTCATTCTAATAACCAATACTATTTTGGGAACTTAAAAGAGATTGCCATTCCAAAAAAAGAGAGAGTTTTAGCTAATAAGAAGATTGAAAATTTTATTGACTTTGAAAAGAAAAATTGTAACGATGTAGCTAATAGAGCTTGCAAAATACTAAGAAGGGAAGAGCTTAAAAGAAAGAGCAAAATTTTTGCCTACTTTTACAAGTTAAAAAATACTCTTTCTCTATTGTTTTGGTACTTAAAAACTATTTAGAAGATGATTGTTGTAATTCACGGAGTTGGCACACATAACAAAGGAGCGGAACTTATGCTCTATGCAGTTCTGCAGGAAATTGAGCGTAAAGATCCAAAAGCTATTGTCTATCTGCATACCTCTATGATTGCAGAGGGATTAGAGGGCATTAAAACCAATTTGCAACTGCGAGAATTGCCTTATAGCAAAATTATTCGGGCGGCTTCTAAAACACGCTTAACCGGCATATTGAACAGAATTGGCATATATAGCCGCTTGCTTAATAATGTATTGCCGGTAAGAAATGCAGATTATTTTTTAGATGCAAGCGGGCTCCATTTTTCAGACAAAACAAATATAGATAATTTTCTCCTAAAGTATTGGCAGCAAACACTTAAGAGCTATTACAATCAAGGAACAAAAATAATATTCCTGCCTCAGCAGTTCGGTCCTATAGAAAAAAGCAACACCCAAAAGGCTGTTGCTGCCCTTGATAAATATGCCACATTACTTATGCCGCGCGATGAGCAATCACATAAAATTATCAGTAATGCTGTTACCGCAAAAGAGAAGATAATACCATATAAAGATTTTACCTCTTTGGTAGAAGGAATAGTTCCACCTAAGTATAACCATCTGAAAGACGCGGTCTGCATAATTCCAAACTCACAGATGTATAACAAAGGGGCAATAGGCAAAGATAAGTATATAGAGTTTATCAATGGCCTTAATAAATCAATTTGTCAAAAGGGATATAAAACATTCCTACTTGATCACGCTAACGATAGGGCTCTACTACAGGAATGTATCAAGATTATGAATAACAAGCCTGAGATTGTTAGCGGGCTTAATGCACTTGAAGTAAAGGGATTAATTTCACAATCATACGCTTGCATATCAAGCAGATTCCACGGAGCGGCCTCAGCACTGAACGAGGGAATCCCTTGCTTAGTAACAAGCTGGAGCCATAAGTATGAGGAGCTTCTCAAAGAGTATAATATGAGCAATTCTGTACTTGATATTAACAACTTAGAGGAGTGCAAGCAAAAGATAGAAAGGCTTTTAGATAAGGAAAATAATCATAAGACCAGGCAGTCGCTCTTAGAGCAAAAAGGGAAAAACTTATCCCAAGCAAAACAAATGTGGAGTGAAATCTGGGCCTTACAACAGGCAAATAGCAAATAATTATGGATAGGATAGCTGTTTCTGTTATTGTAATTGCCTATAATGCAGAAAAGTACATCAAAAGATGTATGGATAGTCTGCTTACCCAAACCTTTAGGAATTTTGAGATAGTTGCCGTTAATGATGGTAGCACAGACAATACTTTGAAGATTTTAGAGGAGTATGCCGCGCAAGATAACAGAGTAAAGACTATCTCTAAACCAAACGGAGGAGTTGCGAGCGCAAGACAGGCCGGCATAGATGCCGCTATAGGAGAATATACAATCCACGCAGATTCTGATGATTTTGTGGAGCCGGATATGCTTGAGTGTATGTACAAAAAAGCTCTTGAGGAGAGTGCAGATATGGTAATTGCAGATTATATTGCCATTAGACCGCACAGAGAGGAGTATTGCTCTCAAAAACCCCGTTCACTTGAGAGCGAATCTCTATTTTGCCAGATGTTCAGAGAATTGCACGGCAGTCTTTGTAATAAATTAATACGCAGAGAGTGCTATCAAAAATACAATGTGAGATTTGTGCCCGAAATGAATTGTAGTGAGGACCAGTTTGTTGTAATGAGCCTCTTGTCAAAAGAGATAAAGGTAACATATCAAAATAGAGCTTTTTACCACTATGACAAGAGCCAAAATAGCACTTCTATCACAAACGATTGGCATAGCATTCCAGTAGAGCAACGACTTTTATTCTTTGGTGAAATAGAGCATTTTGTTGATTCTGACATAAAGAGAAAATATTTTTATAACTACATTGCGGCAATAGCCTACGACTACTGCTCTGCAAAAAAAGAGTTTTGTCCAAATTATCGCCAAGCCTTTGGCCTATGGAAAGATAAAATAGCTTCATCCGGTTTTTCAAAAAAGAAAAAGTTTATAATATTCCTATATCTAAACAACTTAAAAGTGCCTATAAGGCAAATAAAAAACATAAAAAGAAGATTGCTAAAATAATATGAGTAATATAAAACAATATCCCACCTACTCTGTAGCTATTAGAACTTTAGGAAAAGCCGGTTTTTTATACGATGTTCTCATACGCTCATTAAAGGCCCAAACCGTGGCTCCAGAAAATATATATGTTTATATTGCAGAGGGATATAATTTACCAACACCTATAGCAGATGAAAAATATATCTACTGCAAAAAGGGTATGGCAGCACAAAGAGCATTGGATTTTGAGGAGATTGATTCGGAATTTATATTACTTAGCGATGATGATATCTATTTTCATCCCGATTCTGTAAGAAAGATGTTTGACGGCCTTTTAGATAATGAGGGGGATTGCATTTGTCCAAATGTTTTTCCTAACCATCAGATGAGGCTAAGGAGCAAAGTATTACATGCTGTTTTCTATGGGGCCTTCCCTTCATTTTTTTCCAAATTTGCGTTCAAAATCAGGCAAAGTTCTTATTATAGCTATAATAACAATCCGAAAGAGGTTATGCAAAGCCAATCATCTGCTGGAGCCTGTGTTTTAGTTAAAAAAGAGCTTTACTCAAAAATGAACTACAAGGATGAATTATGGTTAGATAAGTTTCCTTACACATCGGGGCAAGATCAGATTTTTTCCTATAAGTTATATAGATATGGGCATAAGCTCCTGATACACTACAATTGCGGAATAAAGGATTTGGATGCAAGAACTGGTCATATAAGCGATGTTATACAAGCCGATTTCAACAAGAGAATGATACGTTATATAGAGTGGTATCGCTCTATATATGAGCCTAATGGAGCGTTTGGTAAATTTAGGGCTGTTGTAGGTTACTACAGTTATTGGTTCTGGCTACTTATGCTCTCGCTGCTCTCTTTTGCCGTCGGGAGAAACAAATATAAGTTCAAAAACTCCATCAAAGCATTGAAAGAAGGCAAGCAATATATTAAAAGCGAGGAGTTTAAGAAGATTCCTAAGTGGCAGGTAAAACGATAAATAAAATTGATTTGTGTATGAACGTTGTTCCTATAGTCTTTGCCTTTGACGATAAAATGCTGATGCCGGCAGCTGTCTGCATAGATTCTTTGCTTAAAAATGCTCTGCCGGACACTTTCTATGATATTTTCATAATTCATCATCAAAAATATGACTTCTCTTCAAGCTGCTTGAAGGAACTCTCTAAGCAACACAGCAGCTTTAAGATTACCTACAAAAAAATCGGAGATACCTTTGGCGATGCTTACGAAGTTAGAGGAGTTACAAAAACCACATATTATCGCCTTATTATTCCCGATATTGTAACTGAATATGAGAAAGTTCTCTATTCAGATGTGGATGTAATATTCAGAGACGACCTCACAAAATACTACAATATTGAGCTTGGAGAAAACTACTTTGCTGCGGTAGATTCTTCTATGGCACTAAATCCAGATGACAAAGAGTATGTCAGAAAAAATCTTGGCCTCAATCTTTCTGACGGATTTTACTATGCCGGCAATTTAGTTGTAAACTCCGCCTTGCTAAGAAAAGATAGAATGGTTAAGCAATTTATACAGATGGCTCAAAAAGATTATAAATTCCAAGATATGGATATAATCAATTTGAGCTGCAACGGAAGAATCTTACCTCTATCACCTGCCTACTGCCTAACAGATTACATATATGATAAAATGATTAAGGAGCCAGCTCTTTTCAAACAAGAGGAGATAAAAGAGGCGCTTGAAAAGGGCATTGTACATTATAATGGTCCAAAGCCTTGGGTTGAAGGGTGTTTGAATATGGATATCTGGTGGCACTATTACAGAAACTCCATATTTTTTGAGGAAGCATTTGCTCATAAAATTTGGAGCAATCAAAGATATGTTTTAGAGCGTCTGTCGCTTTCCAAAAGAATAAAACTTGTGGCAAGATATTTCCGTAAAGGCGGCAGAATGTAAATAGAATACACTATGAAAGTTTCTGTAATTATA
>CADBUS010000192.1 GCA_902797895.1 uncultured Bacteroidia bacterium
ATAAATGCTGTGTACTGAGGCTCCGGCTGTCAAATTACAGAATCAAATTCTTTGATTATATTTGTTGCTTTAAGGAATTGATGGTTTAGTTATGGAATTAAAGAGATTCAACAGGCTTAATAATATTGTGGCAACATTGGTGATGGTGGTTGCATCGTTTACCTACCTAACCACTATTGAGCCTACTGTAAGTTTTTGGGATTGCGGTGAGTTTATTGCTTCTTCATATAAGTTGGAGGTTGGGCACCCTCCAGGAAATCCTGTTTTTCAGGTAATTGCCCGCTTCTTTACAATTTTTGGAAGCAAGGAGAGTGCAGCCGTTCTGGTAAACATTATGAGTGCGCTCTGCTCTGCTTTTACAATACTGCTTCTCTATTTGACCATCGTGCATCTGAGCCGCAGAATTGTGGAGAAAGCCTCCAAGGCTCTTACTACCTTTGATGCCGTAAGAATTGTGGGGAGCGGCGTTGTGGGAGCTTTGGCCTACTGTTGGTCTGACACATTCTGGTTCTCTGCCGTAGAGGCGGAGGTTTATGCAATGAGTTCCCTGGTTACCGCGCTGGTTTTCTGGGCTATGCTTAAATGGGAGGAGAGGGCAGACGAGCCATACGCAAATCGCTGGCTTGTTTTTATTGCCTTTATGATGGGCCTCTCGATAGGTATTCACCTTCTGAATTTGCTCACAATTCCGGTACTGGGACTTCTCTACTATTTCAGAAAATACAAGGTTACAACAGCCGGAGCTTGGAAAGCCTTTATTATATCCTGCATTTTGCTTGCAGTTTTGCTCTGGGGAGTAATACCATACATTCCTCTCTGGGCCGCCCATACAGACCGCCTCTTTGTAAACGGATTTGGTCTGCCGCGTAACAGCGGAGCGGCTCTCTTTTCACTGCTGCTTATTGCCGGTTGTTTCTACGGAGTTTATCGCTCGTACAAAAAAGGCTCGGCGCTCTGGAATGTAATCTTCCTATGTAGTGCTGTAATACTTATAGGCTACTCCGTATTTGCGGTTGTGGTAATACGCTCAAGCGTAAACACTCCTACAAACGAGTATCAGCCGGATAATCCATACACGCTTGTAAGATACTTGAACAGAGAGCAGTATGGCAAAGCTCCTCTGGTATATGGGCAGACCTTCAAATCGAGTTTAGTAGATATTAAAACACCTACCTACTACAACTATATGAACGGCAAGTATGTAAAGTTGGAGGGGCCGGCAGAGGGGGTTTATGCAGAAAAGGTACTCTTCCCAAGAATGTACGCGCCAGGAGCATCAGGAAGCTCATACGAGGAGTTTTACCAGATGTACACCAACGGATTGGGAACAGGGCCGAACAACATTCCAACCTTTGGGGCTAATATGCGCTACTTTGTGAACTATCAGCTCAACTTTATGTATTGGAGATATTTCCTTTGGAACTTTGCGGGGCGGCAGAACGATATACACGCCTCTATTCCGGGGGATATTTACAAGGGCAATTGGGAGAGCGGTATAGGCTTTATAGACAGAGCCCGCCTTGGAAACCAGAGCATAGGTCCTGATTATGTGGTTAATAGCAGAGCAAAAAATCACTTCTATTTTTTGCCTCTCATTTTGGGTATAATAGGATTGCTCTATCAGCTTAAAAGAGACAAGCGCAATTTCCTTGTTACATTTTTGCTCTTCTTCTTGACAGGTATTGCGGTGGTACTCTATATAAACCAGACACCATATCAGCCGCGTGAGAGAGATTATGCCTACGCCGGCTCATTCTATGTGTTTACTATATGGATAGGATTTGCTGTGCTTTGGCTCAGCGAAAAAATGGCGAAGCTCTTTGCCAAAAAGAGTGAAAAAGAGAGCGATGCCCAACAGGAGAAGAGGGCTGCAATACCTGCGCTTATTGCCTTTGCTCTCTGCTTACTTGTGCCTGTGCAGATGGTTAGCCAAACTTGGGACGACCACGACCGCAGCAACCGCTACACCTGCCACGATATGGCATACAACTACCTTATTGGATTAGACAGCAACGCCGTTTTGATAACCCACGGAGACTGCGACACCTTCCCTCTATGGTATATGCAAGAGGTTGAGGGAGTTAGAACAGATGTAAGAATTATGAACACCTCCCTTTTGGGTACCGATTGGTATATAGATCAGATGCAGGCCAAGCAGTACGATTCCGAGCCTGTGAAATATACGCTCAAAAAGGAGAGCTACTACTATGGCAAGAACGATTTTATACCTGTAAGTGAGTTAATTAAACGCCCTATTACTGCAGCCGAGGCAGTAAGCATTCTTGCAGATCCGGCAATAGCGGTAAAATTGGGAGATGGCAAGGAGCATAATGTTGTGGCAAGCAAAACTATTCTTCTGCCTGTGGATAAGGAGAATGTGAAAAAGTATGGAATAGTGGCCCCTAAGGATTACGATAAGATATTGGATACTTTGGTGTTGGAGATACCAAAGGGCGTTTCAACTATGGAAAAAGCCTCTATGATGATTTTGGATATGCTCTCTAACTACAAGTGGGACAGGCCGATATACATTCTGCCAAGAGGCGGCGACATAAATCTTGGAGAGAAGCCATATATGCAGTATGACGGCTTTGCAAATAAGCTGGTTCCTATAAAGAGTAAAACGGGAGTAAAGGCCGGCAATCTCGAACAGGTTAATACAGAGCTTCTTTACGATTTGGTAATGAACAAGTTCAAGTTGGAGAGCTATGCAGAGGAGTTTAATGTAGATTACCAGAATCTTATGACCTTTACATCGCTGCTCTCAATAAGGGAGTTTATGGTAAATGTCGCCAAGGCATTGGTATTCAACGATGAGCCTGAGAAAGCAATTGAGGTATTGGATAAGATGGAGAGGGTTTTTCCGCAAAAGAATTTCCCGCTCAATGTATCGCTTCTCTCATCTGTGAATGATGTTGCAGTTATTGATGCAATATCTGTCTATTTTGCCTGCAATGAGAATGAAAAGGCTCTTGATTTGGGCTTCAGAATGGTAGAGGAGTGTGAGCAACATATAAAATTGCTCTCTATACCATATAAAGGAGATATTTTCTCTTGGGATAATCTGCAACGCAATATCTACTATATGATTATGATTGCAGATTCATACAAGGCTGCCGGAGCAACCGAGCAGGCTGCTGCATTAAAGGGGTTAGTGAACTTATATCTGAAAGCCATTACAGGCCAGAGCCTTCCGGATTCTGAATCGGAAGGAGATGAAACTGAAGATTCAGAAGAGGAGGTTGCTGCATAA
>CADBUS010000193.1 GCA_902797895.1 uncultured Bacteroidia bacterium
AGGAAACAATTACTTAAACATTTTATGATGATTAAAAAAAGAGTGTTTGGTTGTTGTCTGTTGCTGCTTATGGCCTTTGCGCCATTGGCTCTGTTTGCCCAAAAGATAGAGAGGCCAAGCGTAAAGGGCAAAACATCTTTTGCAATAGTAACAGATAGCAAGACCTTGGAGAAATGCAGCAAGCAAATTGCTGAATATAAGCAGACTATAGAGTCTGAGGGGTTGCCGGCGTTTGTAATATCATCTGAGTGGCAAACTCCGGAGCAGGTGAAGGAGATTTTGATAAAGCTCTACAAAGAGAACAATCTGGAGGGAGCTGTCTTTATTGGAGAGATACCTATTCCAATGCTTATGAAGGCGCAGTTTATGACCTCTGCCTACAAGATGGATGAGAGAAAGAATCCTCTTGAGGTGGTAGCTGTTCCATCTGACCGCTTTTATGACGATTTTGACCTGAAATTCAATAAGATAACAGACTCCACAAAGAATCTGATGCACTTTTATGAGCTTGACCCCACCTCTAATCCTTACATAGAGTGCGATATATATACCGCCAGAATTGTTGCCCAAAAGAGCAACGGCTGCGCTCATAATCAGATTCGCAAATATTTAGAAAAGGCTGTTGCCGCCCATAAGGAGAAAAATCTGTTCAATCAGTTTATCTCCTACACTGGGCACGGCTCCTACTCCAACTCTATAACTGCGTGGAGAGCTGAGCAACAGATAGTTAACGAACAGTTTGGAGATATTTTCAAAGCTCCACAGATAGATCAGGCAAGCGCCCGCTACATACGCTATAGTATGCAGGACTATATGAAGCCTTTTGTTATTAAGGAGCTTCGCCGCCCTGATGCAGATTTTATGGTATTCCACGAGCACGGCGATTTCCACAGAATGTACCTCTCCGGCTATCCGGAGGAGAGAAATCCAAAGGAGTATCTTTCTGTAACAATGCGCAGCTTTGCACGCAGAGACAAAGATATTGAAAAGACTCGGCAAAGGGCTGAAAAATACGGACTTGACTCTACTTGGTATGTAAACTACAACTCGCCTGAGTTGGTGGCAGCAGACTCGCTCTACGATTTGCAGACGGGCATTATTTTAGAGGAGATAAACGATATTGCTCCTAATGCCCGTATGGTAGTTTTTGATGCCTGCTACAATGCCGATTTCCGCAATCCTGATTTTATTGCCGGCAAGTTTATTATGGCTCCGGGCAAGTGTGTTGTGGGCTTTGGAAATAGCGTGAATGTTCTGCAAGATAAATCTGCGTTTGATTTGCTCGGCTTGCTCAAAGATGGAGTGAGGGTTGGCCTTTGGGCGCAGCATATCAATATATTGGAGAGCCACATAATAGGAGATCCAACCTTCCATTTTGAGCCATATCCAAACTCAGAGGATTTGAATTCTGTTCTTACCATTAAGGATAACAGCTATTGGGCCGGCAGGCAAAATGACAATAATCCTGAGGTGCAGAATATGGCAATGATAAAGCTCTTTGAGGGCAACTATAACGGCATGTCAGATATTCTGCTGAATAAGGTTAAAAACTCGCCATACGCAATAGTGCGCTACAATGCACTTGATTTGTTGGAGAAGCTCAACGATAAAAATTATTGGGAGGCTCTAAAAGTTGCTACGCAAGATAGCTTTGAGTTTATCCGCCGCATTGCGGTAACAAGAATGGGATTCATTGGAGCTGAGGAGTTTCTGCCATATCTGATAGATACATACGTGAATGATATTCACTCTGCCAGAATTATATTCAATGCAGGCAGCTCTCTGCTCTGCTTTGATGCAGATAAGGCGGCCAAGGCAATAGAGAGCTACTTTGCAGACAAGAATTATTACAATGCAACAAAGGATAAGCAGAAGTTGCTCGCTCTTGTAAAGGATAATCCCGGCAAAGCCTCTATTCTCTCAATTACGGATAGAGGAAAAAGCTCACGCAACAGAGTTTCTTACATACAGTTTTTGCGCAACAGGCCGTATCATCAGAACTTGGAGGAGATTCTCAAGGTAATGGAGAACCCTACTGAGGATGAGCTTATTAGAACAATGGTTGCAGAGTCTGTGGCTTGGTGGAGGCTCTCATACAAGAGAGATAAAATTCTGGAGAGCTGCCGCAAACTGCTTGCAGACTCACAAACTCCGCAGGCTATGAAACCGGCTTTGGTAAGCGCAATAACCCGTTTAACATCAAACAAATAAGGAGGTGAGTATGAGAAAGATATTTTTAGCAACAATTGCAATTTTGCTCTCCGCCTCTTTGATGGGGCAGAACATAAAGTTGGAGAAGCCTACTTCCAAAAACAGAAAGGATAACACCTTTGCAATAGTTATAGACAACACCACATTCAACAAGGTGCAGAAGCAGGTATATGACTATCGCGATGCACTACAAGAAGATAATCTTGCAACTTACATATTAAGAGGAGATTGGGAGACCCCTCACCAGTTGCGCTCCGAGCTTGAGAAGCTCTATAAAAAGGCAAAGAACTTAGAGGGGATTGTGCTGATAGGAGATATTCCTGTTGCAATGGTGCGCAACGCTCAGCATATGACCACTGCCTTTAAGATGGATGAGGATAAGTTTGACCGCAACGAGTCTTCTGTTGGAAGCGACCGCTTTTATGATGATTTGCACCTGAAGTTTGAGTACATAGGGCGCGACTCGGTAGATACAGATTTCTTCTACTATAACCTTACAACAGATTCTCCACAGAGGCTCAATCCAACCTACTACTCCGCCAGAATAAAATATCCAGAAGAGCTTGGAGGAGATAAATATCAGGCTATTGGAGAGTTTTTGGAAAAGGTTGTGGCGGCAAAGAAAAATCCGCAGAACTTGGATAATTTGGTAACCTTTGCAGGGCACGGATATAACAGCGATTGCCTTATAACCTGGATGGATGAGAGCGTTATGTTGGAGGAGAATTTCCCATTTATTGAGAACTCTTCCCGCAATCTGAAACAGCTCAATTTCCGCCACGAGGATTATATGAAATATCGCCTCTTTGATGAGCTTCAAAGGCCGGAGGTAGATGCAATTTTGTTTAACGAGCACGGCTCAATAGACAAGCAGCATATCTCCGAATTTCCATCAAGAGAGCAGTTTGGAGATTATGTAGATCGCTATAAAAAGAATTATGGCTGGAGTCCGGGGCCGTATGATATTCTGAGAAACGAGATTAACCGCCGCCAAAAAGCCGGTCTCTCCCAAAGCGAGATAGATAAATATGAGAAGGCTTTGATAGATACCCTCAAAAGAGATTTCCACGTAACTGACTTGTTCTTTGAAGATTACTTTAAGAGCAAGAATATGACTGCCGAGCAGAAAAAAGAGGCGGCCTTGCAAAGAAAGAGGGAATCTGAGGAGATTATTATAACTCTGGATGAGTTGAAAGGAGTTGCACCGCAGCCATATTTTGTGGTATTCAACGCCTGCTACAATGGCTCGTTCCATCGCAAGGGAAACATTAGCGGCTACTATATCTTTGGCAAAGGGCGCACAGTTGCAGCGCAAGGCAATACAGTAAACGTGTTGCAGGATAAGTGGACCTACGAGGCTGTTGGAATTATCTCTTTGGGAGCAAGAGTAGGAGAGTATAATCGCCTGGTTGCCACTCTCGAAGGGCACTTGATAGGAGATCCTACATTCCACTACAATAATGGAGGAGATATACCAACATTCAGAGGAGAGATTGTGCGTTACAAAAACGATGCGGCTTATTGGAGAAAGCAGTTGGAAAACAAATATGCTCCTGTTCAGGTGGTTGCGCTGCGTATGCTTGCAGATTTGAATGCGCTCTCCTCTGCAGAGCTTTTGCAGAAGATGAG
>CADBUS010000194.1 GCA_902797895.1 uncultured Bacteroidia bacterium
GGGCTTTACAAAAGAGCAGGCGGAGTACCGCTTCGGCTTTTTGATGAACGCCTTTAAGTATGGAGCTCCTCCGCACGGAGGAATTGCTTTTGGCTTTGACCGCCTCTGCGCACTCTTTGGCGGCCAGGAGACTATCAGAGATTTCATTGCATTTCCAAAGAATAATATGGGGCGCGATATTATGGCAGAGTCGCCATCGGTAATAGATGATTCTCAGTTAGATGAGCTCTATCTGAAGAGTACTTTCAAAAAAGAGGGTTAATATGGCGGTCGAGAGAACCAAGCCGGCTCCATACCATTTGGAGGGAGTCTTGGAGGCTGGTTGCGATGAGGCAGGGCGCGGTCCTTTGGCCGGCCCGGTTGTGGCTGCTGCTGTTATTCTCCCTTTTTATCGCGATGGAAAAAATTATGGAACCATAGAGGGCAATCCGCTCTTTACTCATCCGCGCCTTACCGATTCCAAGCAGCTTACCGCAAAGCAGCGAGAGGAGCTCAGACCTCTGATTATGGAGCATAGTCTTGCGTATGGTATAGCAAGAGTAGAGGCAGATGTGATAGATAGGATAAACATTTTGAAAGCCTCTATACTTGCTATGCATCAAGCACTTACAGCGGCAGAGCAGATGCTTCTGACTAAAATTGCCGCAGGTCAGACACCCCCTTGCAGATTGGAGCATATTATTGTAGATGGCAATAGGTTTACACCATACACATCAATAGAGGGAGCTGTAATTGAGCACGATACTATAGTGAAAGGAGATTCCAAATATATCTCCATAGCCGCAGCCTCTATTCTTGCAAAAACAGAGAGAGACCAAATAATGATCTCTCTCTCAGAAAAATATCCACAATATGGGTGGGATAAGAATATGGCATACCCCTCTGCCGCCCATCTGCTTGCCATCAAAAAATATGGCCCAACTCCACATCACCGTATGACATACGGCCCTCTTAAAGAGCTTACTCTCTTTTAGCCAATCTTTGAAGCCAACTGCTCAAAGGCCTCTGCAACAATTTTTCCCCCCTCCGCCTTTGGGTTTATGCAAACGGGGCGGCCGTCATCTCCTCCCTCCATAACGCTCATAACTATAGGTATTTGCGCAAGCAGCGGAAGGTTGTACTTTTCTGCCGTTTTCTTGCCGCCCTCCTTGCCGAAGATATAGTATTTGTTATCCGGGAGCTCTGCCGGAGTAAACCAGCTCATATTCTCCACAACCCCCAAAATAGGTTTGTTTACATCTTGGTTTTGGAACATATTTATACCCTTCTCAACATCGGCAAGAGCTATCTGCTGAGGTGTGGTAACTATAATGGCTCCTGTTACAGGAATATCCTGAATCATAGTGATATGTATATCTCCTGTGCCTGGTGGAAGGTCTATAAGCAGATAGTCCAACTCTCCCCACATAACCTCAAGTGCGAGCTGCTTTAAAGCTCCGCAAGCCATAGGGCCTCTCCAGATGAGTGCCTGCTCTGGTGTTACAAAGTAGCCAATGGAAATCCATTTTACCCCATACTTCTCTATCGGGACAATAAGATTTTTGCCCTCCGGATATTTCTCACTTGGAGGAAGTTGCGCCATTTCCGGCACAAGGCCCTCTGTGGCGGTCATCTTTGGAACAGAGGGGCCATATACATCGGCATCCAAAAGTCCCACCTTATAGCCCTGCCTTGCAAGAGTTACCGCCAAATTAACAGCAACGGTAGATTTTCCAACTCCTCCCTTGCCCGAGGCCACTGCTATAATCTGCTTGACTTCTGCAAGTTCTGTTGCTCCAAGCTCCCCTCTGCCCACCTCATTCTTTTTATGACCGGTAGCTTTTTGCTTATCTATAAGCACCACCACCTTGCTCTCTGCCTTTGGAAAGGCTCTCTTTAGGGCAGCGCGGCAGTTCTCCTTAAGCTGCTCTGCCATAGGATCGTCTGTATGGAAAACAAGCCGGAACTTGATAGTCCCGGCCTCGCTTGTTTCTTCATTTGGTTGATATGAAAGGTTTTGGACAAGATTAAGCTCTATAACCGATTTTTCAATCTCGGGATGGACAACCCCATCCAAAACATTTGCAATATCCTCTAATTGAATCATATTCTTAGCTCTTAATATCCATTTCGTTCAGCAGCCAAGTAGCACCGCCAAACTTATCTATTATAAAGAGCACATAGCGAATATCTACATTGATACATCTTTGCAGATTTGGCTCAAATATAATATCTCCGCTCATAGCCTCCCAGTTGCCATCAAATGCAAGACCGATAAGCTCGCCCTTGGCATTCAAAACATCTGAGCCTGAATTACCTCCGGTAATATCGTTGTTGGAGAGGAAGCATACAGGCATTCTGCCATCTTTAAGTGCATAGCGGCCGTAATCCTTTGCATTGTAGAGCTCTTTGAGTTTAGAAGGTACTACAAATTCAGGATCATTAGGATTCTCCTTCTGCATAACTCCCTCAAGAGTTGTAATATAGTCGTATGTTACAGCATCCTTTGGCTTGTATCCGCCAACCTTGCCGTAGGTAAGCCTCATTGTAAAGTTGGCATCAGGATAGATAGGAGCTTTGCCCCTCATCTCCATAAGGCCCTTCATATAGGTCTTTTTTGCCTCTGCAAGCTCCTGCTCATCTTTCCTCATCTCTGTCATTATAGGCAAAACGCTTGTTGAGAACTGCATAATATACTCAACAATAGGATCGCTTTGAGCATTGAAATCCTCTTGGGAGATAGCTGCAATAGCTTTTTCCGGAGAGGTAAAGACAGAGTTGTCAAAGATATTATCCACATACTTATCTATATCTCCACCAAATTTCTCTTCTATGGTTTTATAGAAGGCCGGCTGATATGATGGCTCTGTAACATACTGTTTGAACGTTTTTAGCAGAACTTTGGATGTCTGACGATCAAGCTCAGGAGAGTAATCTTTATAGAAAGATTCAGAAGCCTTTTTGAACGCTTCGGCTTTATTGCCCTCTCTTATTCGTAAAAAGCTTGAAGCAACTCGTGCCAACTCTACATTGTTGAGAGTCTCCATATAATAATTGACAGCAGTATAAGGTTTGCTCTGCTTCTCTGTGAGTTCATTTATTACATCAATACACTTGCCATACTTAGCCTCTCTCTCTGCGGTTGAGGAGGCCCACTCCTTAAAGGCTCTCTCTTCCTCTTTGCGCCTTACCACAGTGTTGAGTTTTGCAAAGGTCTCATTCATACCTATGCTGTTTTTGCGGTAGTTGGATGAGCTTGCAAACTTGCTGGCATATTGAATGTTAATCTTTTGATCTGCTCTCATAGCAGCTCTCCAAACATTCTCTTTTGCTGTTCTGGCAATAATGCGCGGAGTGTTTTGTACATCTCTGCGCTGAACCACCTCCTGGCTTGTAAGATAACGGTCTGTGCTGCCAGGGAAGCCTATTACCATAGTAAAATCGCCAGGCTGATAGCCCTTTAGTGAAATGCTCAAGAACTTTTTAGGAGTATATGGAACATTATCCGGAGAGTAATCTGCAGGATTGTTGTTTTTGTCTGCATAAATTCTGAAAACAGAGAAGTCTCCTGTGTGGCGAGGCCACTCCCAGTTATCGGTCTCTCCACCGAATTTACCTATTGAGGAAGGCGGAGCGCCAACAAAGCGTATATCTCTAAAGGTCTTTGATACAACAACATAAAAAACATTGCCTTGATAGAAAGAAACCACTCTGGCGTTAAGATATTTGTTATCTCCAACGGCATTCTTTGTAAGACTGTCTCTAACCTGCCTCATAACTTGCTCCTGCTCAGCCTCTTTCATATCCTTCACCTGCTCCTGTGCAGAGAGCATAACATCTGTAACATCAATAAACCTATCTATGAAGGTTACGGTAAGTCCCTGAGCAGGAAGCTCCTCTTTGAGGTTCATAGCCCAGAATCCGTCTCTCAGATAATCGTGCTCTGTGCTTGAGAGCTTTTGTATGCTTGAATATCCGCAGTGGTGGTTTGTAAATACAAGTCCTTGATTAGAAACCACTTCTGCAGTACATCCACCGCCAAAAATCATAATGGCATCTTTCAGCGATGAGTTGTTGATGTCGTAAATCTGCTTTGCAGAGAGCTTCAAACCGGCCTTCTGCATATCCTTGATATTCATCTTCTCCAATAGTGGAAGCAACCACATTCCCTCGTCTGCAAAGAGGGAGAATGGCGAACTCACCAATAGGGCGAGAACAAGGGAAATAATTCTATTTTTTCTCATACTTTAATTATTATTAGTTTATTATCTTTGAATGTTTGTTTGACTTATAAAAGTTCAATTTGTAAAACTACCAAAATAAAACAAAATATCAAAACAGAAGCCGAGCCGGCTAAAGAGAGTAAATCAAAAAAAGAGTAAGCGTGATAAAGAGAATTGTTATAGCATCCGACAAATTCAAAGGGGGACTCTCCTCATTGGAGGCTGGCAATGCCATTAAAGAGGGGTTGTTGGATTATATTGCCGGCGGAGAGTTAAAACTCTTTAGCTCACAGCCTTGCATAGAGGTTGTGGAGATGGCCGATGGCGGAGACGGAAGCGGTGCGCTCTTTATGCGTCTTGTAGGAGGAGAGAGAGTCTGCTGTAATGCAACAGATGCTTTGGGAGAGAGCAGAAGTGCGGAGTATATCTTTTCTACCAAAGGGATTGGCGCAGACGGAGTTCCAACCGCTTTTATTGAGATTGCAAAAATATGCGGATTGGCAATGGTTCCCGAACACTTGCGTAATCCACTTAATACCACCACATACGGAGTAGGGGAGGTGATTCTTGATGCTTTGAAAAGAGGGGCGGAGCGTATTTTTCTTGGGCTTGGAGGAAGTGCTACAAACGACTGCGGAATGGGGTTGCTGCAGCCGCTCGGAATAGATGTAGGTTTAGGTGAGGGGGTTTTTGCAAATGGCTCAAACATAAAGGATATGAGGCTGACGGAGGAGGCTTTTGCAAAGGTAAGGGAGCTTATCGGAGGGTGCGAGTTTGTGATTGTTGGGGATGTGGATGCGCCGCTGCTTGGGCCGAACGGCTCCACATACGCCTTTGCTGCACAGAAGGGGGCCGATCAGAGAGCCATTGAGCAGATGGAGCAACAAATCACCGCCCTGCTGAAAAGGCTGCCCCCATCTTCGGCCGGTTGTGCGGAAAGGGTTGCGGAGTTTCCCTCAAGCGGAGCCTCCGGCGGAATAGGCTTTATACTGCACTATCTGTTTAATGCAAAGCAAGTTAGCGGCTTTGCGCTATTTGGCAATATGCTTAATAATCTGAGAGAGAAGATAATGGCTGCAGACCTTGTAATAAGCGGAGAGGGAAAGATAGACTCATCGAGTCTTACAGGAAAGGTGGCTGGGGGCGTTATAAAGGAGGTTTCCGCTCTGCAGAACGGGGAGAATTGGGGAGGGAGGCTATGGATGTTTTGTGGTACCTCAACGCTAAAGGAGGAGCCACCCATCGCGATGAATATATATCAATTATCAGATATTGAGAGCGATATGGCCGCCAGAATGAAAATAGAGGGTAAGCTGCTGCGCCAACTCTCCTATTTTGCCGCAATGGAAATGGAGATGCTGATGTAGCAGCGGCTCTATTTTTTATTATATTTGAAACCCTGTTTGAAAAATTTGAAAAAAAATAAATATGAAGAGTTACGAAACCAAAAACGTGCGCAACGTCGTTCTGCTTGGTAGCCCAAAGGCGGGCAAGACCATTCTGGCAGAGAGTATGATGTTTGAAGGCAAGGTCATAGACCGCCGCGGCTCTATTGAGGGCAAGAACACAATGAGTGATAATACCGAGATAGAGCAGATCTATCAGAGATCTATCTATTCAACCCTCTTATACACAGAGTTTAAGGAGACAAAGTTCAACATCATAGATACTCCGGGTTCAGATGACTTTGTAGGCGGCGTATATTCTGCTTTCACCGTTTGTGAGACAGGTATTATGCTTGTAAACTCAACCCAGGGAGTAGAGGTTGGTACGGAGCTCTTTATGCGCCAGGCACAAAAACATAACAAGCCGATAGTTATAGCTGTAAACCAGTTGGATCACGAGAAGGCAGACTGGCATCTTGCAATAGACTCTCTTAAAAACATTTATGGAGGCAAGATAGTTCAGGTGCAGTTCCCTGTGGCAGTTGGCGCCGCTTTTGACTCCTTTGTGGATGTGCTTAAGATGAAGATGTACAAATTCAAGGATGATACCGGAATAAGAGAGGAGATGGAGATTCCTGCAGAGCTTATGGACGAGGCTCAAGCACTTCAGCAGGAGCTTATTGAAAAGGCTGCCGAGAATGACGAGACTCTTATGGAGACCTTCTTTGAAAAGGGCTCTCTTACAGAGGATGAGATTCGTGCAGGACTTAGGGCCGGTATGATAAAGGCTGATATATTTCCGGTTTTCTGCCTCTCCGGCAAAAAGGACATAGGAGTTAAGAGATTGATGGAGTTTGTTATAAACACCGCTCCGGATCCAAGCAGCCAAGAGGCTGAGCTTAAAGATGGTGGAAGCCAGAAGATAGATTCTTCCGGAGCCACCTCTCTCTATTTCTACAAAACCGCGCTGGAGCAGCACCTTGGCGATGTTGCCTACTTTAAGGTTATGAGCGGAACTTTGAAAGAGGGTATGGATTTGGTTAATCCGGAGACAGGAGACAAGGAGAGAGTTTCCATAATATATGCGGCTGCCGGAAAGAAGAGAGAGAAGATTTCTGAAATGAAGGCCGGAGATATTGGTTGCACAGTTAAGCTAAAGAGCGTTAAGGCCGGGCAGACACTCTGCTCCGGTAGCGAAACAGTATATGCTCCAACCAAATTCCCTGAGCCTAAGTTCCGTACAGCCATTAAGGCCAAAGAGGAGAAGGATGAGGAGAAGCTCGGCGAGCTCCTTAACCGCGCCTCTGCAGAAGATCCTACAATTGTGGTAGAGTATTCCAAGGAGCTTAAACAGACCATATTAAGCGGCCAGGGCGAACACCATATAAACATTTTGAAATGGAAGCTCAACAATGTAGATAAGTTAGAGATAGAGCTTATGGCTCCAAAAATCCCTTATAGAGAGACCATTACAAAGGTTGCTATTGCAGACTACAGACATAAGAAGCAGAGTGGTGGCGCAGGTCAGTTCGGTGAGGTCCACCTGCTTATTGAGCCATACTACGAGGGCAAGCCGGAGCAGAACAGATTTAAGGTAGATGGTCAGGAGATGGTACTCAATGTTAAGGGCAAGGAGGAGTATCCGCTTGAGTGGGGAGGCAAATTGGAGTACTACAACTGTATTGTTGGAGGTGCGATAGATGCACGCTTTATGCCGGCTATCCTAAAGGGTGTTATGGAGAAGATGACAGAGGGCCCTCTAACAGGCTCATACGCAAGAGACATTAGGGTTTATGTGTTTGATGGTAAGATGCACCCGGTAGATTCCAACGAGCTTTCATTCAAACTTGCTGCCCGCAACGCATTTAAGGAGGCATTCAAAAAGGCCGGCCCTAAAATTATGGAGCCGATTTACAATATAGAGGTGATGGTTCCTTCTGACTGTATGGGTGATGTAATGAGCGATTTACAAAACCGCCGCGCCATTATAGAGGGTATGCAGAGTGAGAACGGCTTTGAGGTACTAAAGGCCAGGATTCCTCTTGCAGAGCTTTACAGATACTCAACCACACTCAGTTCACTCACCTCCGGACGCGCAACCTTTACTCAGAGATTTGCTGAGTATCAGCAGGTTCCTGCAGATGTACAGGATAAGCTGCTCAAGGCTTACGAGGAGAGCGAGAAGGATGAGTAATCTCTGCCCTATTTGAAATGATAATAGAGTGTAAAAACATCACAAAGGCCTTTGGGAACAATAAAGTTCTCAAGGGCCTTGATTTTAATGCCTCTGCCGGTGAGGTGCTCAGCATTGTGGGGGCCAGCGGAGCAGGCAAAACCACTCTTTTACAGATACTTGGCACAATTCTTTCTCCAGACGGGGGCGAGCTTCTGATAGATGGAGTAAATCCATTTTCATTGAACGCTAAGGTGTTGGCGGCATTCAGAAATCAGCAGCTTGGTTTTGTTTTTCAGTTCCACCATCTGTTGCCGGAGTTCACCGCTTTAGAGAATGTTATGATGCCTGCGCTGATTGGCAAATATGAGGGATGCGCTCCAAAGGAGAGCGATGATGCAATAAAGAAGCGAGCTATTCAACTGCTTGAAGAGTTGGCTCTTAGCGGCAAAGAGAGCAGCCGCCCTGCTGAACTTAGCGGAGGCGAGCAGCAGAGAGTAGCCATAGCCCGCGCACTTATAAACTCCCCAAAGATTATACTTGCCGATGAGCCGAGCGGCAATCTGGATAGCCGTACAAAGGAGGAGCTTCACTCGCTCTTCTTTAAGATGAGAGATTCCCACGGCCAGACCATTATAATTGTTACTCACGATAGCTCTCTGGCAGCCCGTTGCGACCGCTCACTGGAGCTTGCAGACGGTGTTTTTCTGTAACAGTTTTGTTTGCAGTAGGTTATGGGGGCAGATGTGTTTGCTTTCAAACAGTTTACTATTCAGCAGGGCGGCGCCTCTATGAAGGTAAATACAGACGGAGTTCTGCTTGGGGCTTGGTTTGAATTGCCGCCCGATGTACAGCAACTAAAGATTTTGGATGTTGGGTGCGGAGTGGGGGTAATAGCCCTTATGGCAGCCCAGCGGTTTTTTGCAGCAGAGAAAGGGGGTTATCAACAGCCGCCGATAATAGATGCAATAGATATTGATTTCCACTCCTGTACTCTTGCAAAGAGAAACTTTGAAGAGTCTCCTTGGAGTAGTTGCTTGTGCGTGTATAACGCAGCTTTTCAGAACTTTACACCACAAGAAAGCGAAGGAGGGAGAGATAGCTATAATGTAATAGTATCCAATCCGCCATATTTTAACAATGCACTGAAAAATCCGGACGAGCGTAAATCAGCAGCTCGCCATACCTCTGAATTGAGCCATACGGAGCTGATAGAGGGGGCTTTTGAGAAGCTCTCCGAGCAAGGGAGACTTGCAGTAGTGTTGCCTGTTGGTGAGTTTGAACAATTTGCTCAATCGGCCTCATCAATCGGCCTTACTCTTACGCGCAGATGTGAGGTTTTTACAAAGAGCAGCGACAGCTCACCAAGGCGAATCTTGGCAGAGTTTACAAAAGGAGAATACTGCACTATGACTATGGCAACTTCTTGCCTGAAGCAGATTCCTAAAAAAGAGAGGCTCTCTATAATGAACGAAAAGCTCTCATATACAAAAGAGTATAGAGAGCTTACATCAGACTTTTATCTTAAATTCTAATTTTTTGGCTTTTTAGGAGGCTCCTGCCCAGCCGCAGGCTTGTTTCTCTTTAACTGATTTACAAGATTTTTGAAGAACTTCTCCTCAACAATCCTCACCTTTGCGGCCTTCTCTATCGGGAGTATCTTTTTATACTCCTCAAAATGCCTCTTGGTAAGAGTGTTCTCCATCTCCATATTATGATAGAAGGTCTCTGCAAGAGATTGAATTTCTGCGCCGTTAGGGTTTTCTGCATTGCAGGCGTGCAGCAGAGCTTTTCTGCTTTTGCCGGTCTCAATGCGAGCCTTTGCCATCTCCATATCGCAGGTATTGTAAAGAGGCCAAAACCTCATACTCTCTTCCGGAGTGAGGGCAAGCTGCTTGGTAAAGAAGGCTATCTTCATAGCCTCTATCTCCTCTTTTTGCTGCTGCGATATATTTTGATTTTGATGCCCCTTCTCCTGACCTTTCCCCTTTTGCTCCTGTGCAGATGCAACGTTTGCAGAAAAGAGCATCAAAGCAGAGACAAGAAAAGTAACCGCGAGTAGATGTTTTTTCATAACTATCTGTTTCATAACTAATTGCCGAATAACCAAATCAATCTTAAAGTATAATTATTTATTATCGTCATCAAACTCATCTGCAAGCAGGCTTGTATATGAGTCCGATTTTAAGATGAGATATTCCTGTACGGCCTCTATATAGGAATCATCCTCAATCTCCAAAATCTCAATATCCTCCTCTGCTGCATTGGTCATTGCAAAATAGAGATTTTGCGGGCCGTACTTGGCAGCAAGGGAGTCCAAAATGGCCTCGTTCTCAAAAACAGAGGTGGAGTCTTTGCTTATGGAAGCAAGCTCGCTGCTCTTTGCCAACTTGTTCTGAGTGAGCTTTATGGCTCCATAACCCAATCCGAATACAATAAGGAATGAGGCGGCCAATGCTGCGGCAGCCTTGAAACTCCTAAAGAGAGCTCCCCACTTGCCATCAGGCTTGTGGCCAAAGGTTCTCTCCCGCACCCTCTCCTCCAAAGAGGAGAAATAGCCATCGGGAAGAGTATAAGGAAGCTCCTTGAGAAGCCTGTTCTCAAGAAAATCCCCATTTATTTTTCTCTCTTTGTCCATTTTCAAAACAATTTTTTTACTCAAAACCAATATTTAGATGCCCTTTTGTTCCAAAAGTAAAACGGGCTAAAACAATCTTCTTAACTCTTTCTCAATCTTTTTATAGGCCACCGAGTAGGAGGCTTTTACCGCATCTGGGTTACTATCAAGTATTTGCGCTATATCCGAATACTCCATCTCCTGAAAATAACGCATAGAGAAAATAGCCCTCTGCTTATCCGGCAGCTGCGCCACCGCCTTTTGGAGCTCAAGCTGAATGGCCTCTCCGCTAAAATAGGGATCATCCTCCAAGCGGTTGATAAGTTTGGTCTCGTATGGCGTGAGGGAGAATTTATTGTTTATACGCTCGCGCTTTAGGAAAGAGAGGGCCTCGTTTGTGGCAATTCTGTAGAGCCAAGTGTAAAGACCGCTCTCTCCCCTAAAATTTGGCAAACCATTCCAAGCCTTTATAAATGTGTTCTGTAGCAGATCATCTGCATCGTCGTGGTTTAGAACAATCTCTCTCAGATGGAAATAGAGTTTTTTGCCATACTGGCGTACAATGAGATTAAAGGCCTGTTCGCCCCCTTTGTCGGAGTGATATAGCTCTAAAATCTCCCTGTCTGTCATACTCTTTTTTTTGCAATTATTGCTGCCTTACGTGTGAGGCTATTGCTACTTCTTCCTCTCTACTGCTTTTCTGGCCGCCATTACAAT
The DNA here is from genome assembly GCA_902797895.1 of uncultured Bacteroidia bacterium. Lineage (GTDB taxonomy): Bacteria > Bacteroidota > Bacteroidia > Bacteroidales > UBA932 > Egerieousia. Next base: position 11,095 of record CADBUS010000194.1, read on the forward strand.
ATGCTCGGCATCAAGCCCGTATGCCTTCATAAGCTCGCTTGGAGTGCCGCTTTGGCCAAATCGGTCTGCTATGGCAACAAACTCCTGCGGAGCCGGAGTGCAGCTGCTCAAGAGACCTGCTATCAGTTCGCCCATTCCGCCGGCAATAAAGTGCTCCTCCGCGGTAACAAGGCAGCCGGTCTTGGCAACCGATGTCAAAACCGCCTCACTATCGAGAGGCTTAATGGTGGCTATATCTATAACCTCTGCGCTAATGCCGTCTTTCTCAAGAATCTCTTGTGCCAGCAGGGCCTCCCAAACAAGGTGGCCGGTTGCAAATATTGAGACATCCTTACCCTCTATGAGCTTTATGGCCTTGCCTATCTCAAACGGCTGGTCTGCCGGAGTAAAGTTTGGAACGCTCGGCCTTCCAAACCTCAGATATACAGGGCCGTTATGGTTTGCGGCAGCAATGGTGGCAGCCTTGGTCTGATTGTAGTCGCAAGGATTTATAACCACCATACCAGGCAACATTCTCATAAGCCCAATATCCTCTAAAATCTGGTGAGTGGCACCATCCTCTCCAAGAGTTATGCCTGCGTGTGAGGCGGCAATCTTTACATTTGTCTCCGAATAGGCAACGCACATCCTCACTTGGTCATACACCCTGCCGGTGGCAAAGGCGGCGAAAGTTCCGGCAAAAGGAATTTTGCCGTTGAGCGAAAGACCGGCAGCCACATTTATCATATTTGCCTCAGCTATACCGCATTGGAAAAAGCGCTCCGGAAATTCGGCGGCAAATTCATCCATCTTTACAGAGCCCTTGAGATCTGCGGTAAGAGCTAC